>JBBRUG010000044.1:0-24493 GCA_038247995.1 Chloroflexales bacterium
GGTTCCGTGGTTCCGTGGTCACAGTGGTACCGTGGTACCGTGGTTCCGTGGCTCAATGGTTCCGTGGTTCCGTGGTTCCGTGGTTCCGTGGTTCCGTGGTTCCGTGGTTCCGTGGTTCCGTGGTTCCGTGGTTCCGTGGTTCCGTGCCTCAGTGATTCACGATCCGGCGCACTAACGCCCGCTCCTCCGCGCCGATCCCGCCGATCGCCCAGAGCGTTAATCCATAGACAAATGGCGCAATCACAGTCGCTCCGATCGCGCCGGGCCAGGCGGGGATGAGCAGTTTGACCCCCAGCATCACGGTGCCCATTGCCAGCGCCGCCACCGTTGGCCGGCCAAACATCCGTAGCAGGTTCGGCCCTAAGCCCTCGGCGTTCAACAATGGCCGGAATACCAAGTACAGTACGCCTTCCGAGAGGATAGTAATCACTGCCGCGCTGTACAAGCCCCATTCCGGCCGGCCCAGGCTGATCGCCATGATCGGCACAAAGATCAGGTTCATGGTCAGGTTGAACGCCGCCCCGATCAAAAAAGCCCTGGTGATCGCCTGCTGGCGGTTTACTGCGATCAGCACATATTGCAACAGGCCGTTGGCGAACGAGAGCGGCAGGAACCAGGCCACAATCGCCAGCACGCCGATCGACGGCTGAAATGCCTCAAATTGATTGCGACTGAAGAACTGCACCAGGTCGCGGCTGAGCACGCTGATCCCCATTGCCAACGGCAGCGCCACGATTAGCAGTAGTTGCAATGTACGCCGCTGTGCATCAAACAGGCCGGCTCGCTCGTTTATCGCCCGCCGGGCCAGCAGCGGGAACACCGCGAACGTAACCGCCGGCGGGATCACCAGCGCAATGCCAATGATCTTGTAGGCCATGCCATATTGCGCCACCAAAGCGTCGCCCATGCCGCCGCCAAAGGCGCGAATAATGACAGTGTCGAAGCGAAAGAAGATCGCGCTGAGCAGGTTGTTCAACATCAGCGGAAAGGCCAGTGGCACCAGCGCCCGCATTTCGGTTGTATCCCATGCCAGCGTCGGGCGGAAGAAGCTGCGCACTTGCAGCACAAGGAAGATCAGTGCCGTAACGATGCTCACCGCCACCGCCGCCCAGGCCAGGCCGAGGATGCCTAAACCCAGGATCAGCACCAGAATGCGCGCAAAGAAGCTCAGAATCGCCGTGATTAATTCAACCACGGCAGGCACTTCCATCCGCTCATTGGCGTTATAGAGCGCCGTCACTGCCCCCGAAAACGCGCCGGGGATTAGTGTCAGCAACAAAATCCAGATCGCCGTCTGCCCGCTCGGCGTAAGCGCCTCGCCCACGCCGAGCCGATCCAGGATCCCGTAACTGCCGATCAATAAGGCTGCAATCGGCGCCGCCGCCAGCCCTACCAGCAACAGCCGCAGCGTTAGCGTCACCCCAAACAGCCGGCGGGCTGCGTCCGGCTCGCGGGCCACCTCGCGGGTGAGCAACACGCCCAGGCCAAAGTCGGTAAATGTCGCCAGATATTGCACTACCAGCAGCGCCGCCAGGTCGTAGCGCCCGATTTCGGCGGGGGCTAGGGCGCCATACAAAATGAAGGCGAAGACCATATCGAGGCCGCGCACCAGCACGCGTAACCCGAACGTCGCTGCACTATTCTTAAAAATGCGCCGGGCGGTATTCTGCGGATCATCACGATAAAAGCGCCGCCAGAGCAGCGCTCCTACCGCCGTTGCAGCCAGCAACCCCACCAGGCCGATCAGAAACAGGTTCAGCAGCATGGCCCATACTATACCAGGGATTGTGCTGCGCTTTACTGCTCATCTTAAACCAGCTTGCGGTAAATGGCACCCTGATGATCGAGCGTCAGCTAGATGTGTGGAGCTAGAGTTCCGGCGTAGCAATGCGTCCCCGCGCTTGCGCCCGCCGAAAAACAGACGGAGCCAGGGTCGTTTCAGCGCGTTTCAGCAAATGGGTCGCCCGATCACGAGTGTCCTGGCTACTCACCGGATGGTAGAGCGCCATCGTCAATGCCTCCACAGCACATTCAGCCTGATCTGTGGCCAGTAAGAGCGCCGCATGGCAGGTAATAATGCTGAGCGTTACTGCGACAACCTCAGTTGTGCTGATCATACTGCGCACTTCAGCGAAGGCCTGGCGCGCTGCGTGTCCGTCGTGCGCTTCGAGCGCGCTATGGCCGGCGTGGGCGAACGCATCGGCAGCGCTGTACCGATCGCCGATGGCGCTAAACAGTTGCCCGCTTTCGTGAAGAAAGTAGTGGGCTTCACGATGTGCCAACCGTTGCTGCGCCACATTGCCCAAATGAAACAGTACCATTGCCATGCCACGCCGATCGTGTACTGCGCTGAAGGCCAGCAAGCTCTCTTGCAAAAAACGCTCGGCCTGGCTGTAGCGCCCCAGACGCGCTTCTACAGAGCCTAACCTACCCAGGATCAAGGCTGCCGCTTGCGGGCTGCCAAGCGGCCTGATCCGCTGCCTACTCGCAACCAATAGCGCCTGCGCCATTGCGTAATCGCCTTGCTCCTGCGCGAGTTGCGCCAGCGCATACAGGGTGCGGGCGACACACCAGGCATCGCCAACGTCAGTGAATGCCTCAAGTGCTTGAAGCAGCCACCGCCGCCCCTGCTGTGCATCACCAAGCCGCCCCGCCAGGCTTCCCCGAACCCATGCCACATTCCCATATACCAGGCGATCATCAAGATCACGAGTGATCACTTCGGCCTGCTCCAACAAGTTTAGTGCTTCATCGGGGCGCCCCAGATTGTATGCAAACCATCCGGCTGCGCTGAGTGCGAGCGCTCGGACACCCCGATGCGTCGGGGCTTGATCCACCGCCGGCGTCTGGATGGCCAGCGGCTCGGCAATTGCTTGAAACAATTCCAATCCATCGTGCAGTGCGTAGCGCCACTCGATTAAATCGCGGAGGGCCGGAAAGGCTGCCCGCAACACCTCAACTTCACCCGCATGAGCCGCCCAGGTTACCGCCGCGCGTAAATTATCCAATTCGCTATTAAGCGCCGCCGATACCTGCGCTTGGGCTGAACTGCGCAGCGCCTGCTCGTTTGCGGCGAGCAATCCCAGATAGAAACGCCCGTGTGCGGCCACAACCGCCATCGCCTCATCTGGGTAGGCTGCCTGTTGTTCAGCAGCGTAGCGCCGAATAAGTTCATGCAATCCATACCGCGATTCATCAGCGGCGCCAATCCGTTTCAGCATCGATTTGTCGGCCAGAGCACTGAGTGTTGTTAAGACAGCTCTAGCTGGAGTTTCGGCGGTTTCTGAAGCTCCGGTAACATCGAAACGTACGGCCAGAATGACTGCCGCCGCTTCACGGCTAAAACTTCCGCGAAACACACTCAGCCGCCGTAATGCCAGTTGCTCCTCCGGTGTAAGCAGTACCCACGAGTGCGCGAATGCGGCATGGAGGCTGCGGTGGCGCAGCGGGACATCGCGCAGCCTTGTCGCCAACTGAGCCAGGGTTAGATGCAGTTCCTGCGCAATCTCATCGAGCGATAGCAGCGCCACCCAGGCGGCGGCAAGCTCGATCGCCAGGGGATGCCCTTCGACCATGATGCAAATCCGGGCAATTGTGCAGAGATCGGCCGCAGTCGGCAGGAAACCGGGCAGGGTCCGGCGAGCGGTACACAAAAAGAGGTGTACGGCTTCACTCCCAGCCGGATTATCTGGCCCGTCGGCGCGTTTTGCCGGTACAGGCAGGCCCATAACCTGCACCACAACTTCATTGCGCAAGCCTAGCCGTTCACATGAAGTGATCAGCAACCGCACGTGAGGTGCAGAACGCAGCAGTACGGCCAACAGCTCGGCTCCCTCCACAAGATGCTCCATATTGTCGAGCAGCAACACGATATGCTTGTCGTGGAGATGGGCGCCCAACACGCGCAACGGGTCGCCGCTGAGCGCCAGGCTGACGCCCAGCGCCCGCGCGATTGTCGGCACGAGCAGGTTCACCGTCGGCACCTCGGCCAGGGCCACGCTATATGCGCCATGCCGGAAATCTGGGCCATAGCGCCGGATCGCTTCCAGCGCCAGACGTGTTTTGCCGACCCCGCCTACTCCAGTACAGGTGATGCAGCGATCATCGGGTTGTTCAAGCAGGCGGCGCAGTTGCTCAAGTTCAGCGGATCGCCCAACCAGCGGTGTGCCCGGCTGCGGAAGGTGTTCGGCAAATGCATCCGTGTTCGCGCCAAGGTTATACGTGTTTCCTTGCGCTCCAGCCGTAGCCTCAGTTCCAAGGGCCGGATCATTTAGCCGCGCCGTGTGCGCCAGCGCGACGAGTTGCGCCGCCAGTTCAGGTTCGTTCGTCAGGCCCAGCGCCGGAATGAAATGTGCTAACACAGTGGCGATATCGGGGAGGCGTTGGTTATGTTCCAGTCGCCCGATCTGCGCCTCGCTATACCCGACTGCTTCCGCAAGATCGCGCTGCCGCAAGCGCGCCCGCCGCCGCAAATAGAGCAGTAGCGCACCAAAACTCGCGAAAGACTCAAGCGTGCTCGCCGCGAGCGGATTATTCGTCATTGAAGGCGCCTCGTTACTGTAGCAGGCGGCTGAGGTGTGCATGCATCAGAGCGCCGTTCTCTGACCGCTCATAGTCTACTCCACGTGCGTTACATTTGGCGGGTTGAGTCAGGTCATGTCGGGTGTATCCGTGCTAGGTTAGGCCATAGCCCTACGATCTACTTTATTTAGGGAGAAGTTTATGCACCGTTTGCCCGCTCGTCGTTGGTCGGTCACCCTGATGATCCTGGTTGTCGGGTTGCTGCTCGGCAGCGTTCCCGTCGCCGCCCAGATTACCTCTACTGCGCGCCCCGACCTTGGTGACGCTCCTACCGGCAGCAACAGCTTCGACCAGACCATGGAAGCGTACCCCAACGTTATTGCCCGCTTCCCGACAGTTGCAACTACAGTCGGTGCTTCTGGCCCATTGCATCGCAATCCTGTCCTCAACTATCACCTTGGCCCGTCGATCAGCGCGGAAGAACAGGCCGATAGCGGGGTTGACAGCGATGATGTAAACAACATCGACCCTGAAAATAACAGCGCCGACAACGACGCATTTGATGACGGCCTGGATCTGCCCACGCGCATGGGCCACTGTGTGTTGCACGAACTCAGCTATCGGGTTACGAGCATGAGCGCCGCCCAGCCGTATGTGAATGTCTGGATCGACTGGAATCGCGACGGTGCATGGTCGGACGCGACCTTTACCTGCCCAGATGGCGAAGTCGTTCCTGAATGGGCCGTGCAAAACCAGCGCCTCACGCTGAATAGCGCCGGTTTCCACGATTTGACACTCAGCATCCGCACCTGGCGCCCCGATCTTGATGCTCCTGCGTGGCTACGGATCAGCCTTAGCGATGTCCCGGCGCCTAGTGCAGCCGGCAATGGCCCGCTCGGCGGTTATGCCGAGGGCGAAACCGAAGATTATTTGATCGAACCAGCCGGCAACCCCGAACGACTCCCTGCGCCGATCATCAACTCAGTCGAGTTTGAAGCGATCCCAGGCGACACCGGTGAGACATTTATTTTCCTCCCGATGGTACGAAATGGCGCTCTGGCCCAGAGCATCTTCCAGGCAAGCGACTTACCGATCGCTAATCCGGGCGGCCAATTACGTGAAGTAGCCGTGGCGCACGTCGGCGGCGCGCCGCGTACAGACAATCGCGCGATCATCGTTACTGCGGCCGGCACCGGCGCTGCGGTGCGCCTGAGTAGCTGGACGGTCAACAATAACCCTTCAACACCTGTCTACCTTAAAGACAGCCCGAACCTGATCGGCATCGATGTCCAACTCCATGTGCTGACACCCACGGAAAACCCGAAAGCTCAGTACAACCTGCTGATCAGCGCCATCCGGCGCAATGGCAATCTCTGGCTGAGCACCTGGCGGTTAAATACTAATGGCGACTTCACACTGCTCAGTACGCGCGGTTATGGTAGCAATGCCGACGTTCAGGTGAATGCCTACGGCATTGCCCACCGTGAACTGACGCGCACCAACGGCACGACATTCTTCCAGGTTGCTACGCCGGTGCTCGCCGCCGACAACCAGATGCGCATGATTACCTGGTCGGTGAATCCGACAACCGGCTTCATTTCCGGCCTCCACGATAGCGGCGATTGGGAAGGCACCCCCGATCCGAACACGCAACTTAGTACAGCCTGGATCCCCGGCGGAGGCCTGCTGCCGCCGCACTTCGCCGTAAGTTACCGTAGTAGCAACGGCGTGATCCAGAACTACTTTTGGGCCGTTAACGGCTTGGGCGTGCCAAGCTATAACGGTCATGGTATCTCCGGCCTCGACATTCGCGGTAATAATCCAGTAACTGTGTCGGGGCAGAGCGTCGCCATTGCGCCGCTTACCGGGGTTGGCTTCCTTGCAGCCGTTCGCGATAGCACCAGCACTCTTCCACGGTTGATTAGTTGGGAGAATCAGCCGGATTGCCGGGGCGATGAGGGCTGTTTTGCCGTCCCGCACTTTATTAGCGATCAGAACGCCGATAATTCGCCGAACACCCTCGGCGTTACGTTGCCGGCACCAACGCTCACAACCAACCGTGCGTTGCTGCGCGATACGAAGACTAGCAATCCGCTCTTCGTCAGAAATATCGGCAGCACGAATTTCCAGGGCATTGCCAGCGTCACCAAGGTGATGACCCTGATCGTTACGCTCGATGCAATCGCCGCCGGTACAGCTGGTTTCGACGACATTGTTACGACGAGTGCGGCAGCAGCGGCAATTGGCGGGAGCCAGCTTGGGCTGGAAGAAGGCGAAACGCAGAGTTTGCGCACCTTGCTGCATGGCTTGATGGTCAACTCCGGCAACGACGCCTCCATCGCGATTGCCGAACATATCGGTGGCAGCGAGGCGGATTTTGTTATCCTGATGAACGAGCGCGCTAGCGCCCTTAACCTGAGCAGTACCATCTACTGCCAACCCTCCGGCGGCTGCTTCTCTACTCCCGCCGATCAGGTAGCGCTCTGGGAGGCCGTTCACACCAATCCGTTGTTCCAACAGTTTGCCGGCGAAGTAAGCTATGCGGGCTGTGGTGAAAGCGCCGGCGGTAGCATTGTCTGCCATGTGATCAACAAAACATTGAACAGCTACCCAGGTTTGGAAAGCGATAAAGGCGGCAGCCTGGGCTTCTTCTGCAACAACGAAACGAGCACCAGCGGTGTGCCGCTTTGTTCCAGCGGCGGATGCCTTACCTCTCAGGCAACGCGCATGAACCGCACCCTGATCCAGACCATCTTGCAACCCCAACCGCTCAGCGCCAACCGCGGCCCCGACTCGCGGGCGCTCTTCGACTATGGCTACCGCTTGCTCTTCACGCCTGATGCTCGCGGCGCCGCCCAAAGTGTTAGCCTCGCCGCCGCCGCCGACTTCGACATCGATGCGGTAAGCAGTACGCTCGCAGTCAGTGCGGTCATCGACGGCCAGACAGTGCGGCTCCGTAGTTGGGGTGCCCAACCCGCCACCGGTGTGCTCGAACAGGTGGGTTGTGCTACCCGTGCAATCACGACGTTAACGGCCAGCACGCGTCAACCGGCCATCAGCACTGTTGAAGTTGTGCTGCAATCAAGCCTCTCCGCTGATGGCAACTACTTAGTCGGCCATCGCAACGGTACCACCCTGCAATTGCGCATGTGGCGGCTCGGCTTCAAGATTTAACGCGCCCCGGGTATCAGCAGCGCTCCACAACCGCAAGGCGGCCCATAGGGCCGCCTTGCGGATTAGGCCAACCAAATAATTCGACTAACCTTGACTGAAGTTCTGGGGCATCGCCTTGACAGAGCACGCCCGCCTGTGGTATTCTGCCTACGGTTGAGGTTTTGGAAAGGTTGCACAGTTCATGCCCTCGCAATTTGTGAACATTCTCCTACTTAGCGGTCTCGTACTCCTCCTTATTACGGTGGAGCAATAGCCGCTTGGGAGGGGATGTCGTAAGCCCCGCAGCCTGAACAAGACTGAACCTCCCGGCGAAGCGCCGGGAGTTTTTTGTTACCCTTCACGGAAATGGAGCGCGCCATGCAGCGGATCCTCGATGCCCTTACCAACCTGATCAACCGCTTGCGTGGGCCACAACCGGTGCCTGTACCAGTGCCCGTACCGGTTCAGCCTCGTCGCCGGTAGCGTATAACGCTAGCCCAATGCCGTAACCCCCGGCGCAATGCCTCGCGCCGGGGTGGCCCACAATGGCGTGGGTTGCGGTGCAATGCCCCAATGTGGTGGCCTCGTTTGTCGGTTTTGCCCTACCTATCAACTCGCCTGAAGAACTAGCGGAGTGTCGTCTGGATGCGATCGGCTGAACCCCGGTTCACGCCCTTCAGCTTCGGGTTGGCCAAAATAGGTGTTTATGCGATCAGATACCATCAAGCGCAATTTTGAACGCGCGCCCCACCGCAGCCTGCTCCGCGCGACGGGGCAGATCAAGGACGAGTCGGACTTCAACAAGCCCTTCATCGCGATCTGCAACGCGTACATCGTTATTCCCGGCCACGCGCATCTCCAGGCGTTCGGGCGCGTGGTGAAGGAAGCCGTGCGCGCTGCCGGCGGTGTGCCGTTTGAGTTCAGCACGATTGGCGTCGATGACGGCATCGTGTTGGGTCACGAAGGCATGCGCTACTCGCTGCCCTCCCGCGAATTGATCGCCGATTGTGTCGAAACCGTTGCCGCTTCACACTGTTTCGACGCGCTGATCTGCATTCCCAACTGCGATAAAATCGTGCCGGGTATGCTGATGGGCGCTGCTCGCGTGAACATCCCGACAATCTTCGTTTCCGGCGGCCCAATGGCCGCCGGTATGGATGAAGAGGGCAATAAGTCGGATCTGATTACGGTCTTTGAGGCCGTCGGCAAGCATGCTTCGGGCCAGATCAGCGACGCCCAACTGCTCAAACTGGAGCAGATCGCCTGCCCCACCTGCGGTTCCTGCTCGGGCATGTTTACCGCCAATTCGATGAACTGCCTCTGCGAGGCCCTCGGCGTCGCACTTCCCGGTAACGGTACTATCCTCGCTATCTCGCCCGAGCGCTACGAACTCGCGCGCAAAGCCGCCGCGCAGATCCTCGTCCTGGTTGAGCAGAACCTGCACTTCCGCGACATTGTTACCGCCGATGCGATCGACAATGCAATGGCGCTCGATGTGGCCATGGGTGGTTCGACCAACACCGTGCTCCATGTGCTTGCCCTCGCCCGCGAGGCCGGCCTCGATTACCCGATCGCCCGCTTCAACGAGGTGAGCGACCAGGTGCCGCACCTGGCTAAGGTCAGCCCCGCCTGGGACGGCCCGCGCCAGTGGCACATCCAGGATGTCCACGACGCCGGCGGCATCCACGCCATTCTGGCCGAACTGGCCCAGAAGCCCGGCGCGCTTCAACTCAATGTGCCGACGGTGATCGGCAAGACGCTGGGCGAAAACCTGCAGCACGCCGAGATCCGCAATCAGGAGTGCATCCGCCCGGCGAGCAACCCGCACTCCGAGCGCGGCGCCCTGGCGGCGCTGTTCGGCAACCTCGCTCCCGAAGGCTCGATCATCAAGGTCGGCGCAGTCGACCAGCACGAGATGGCTTTTTATGGCCCGGCGCACGTTTTCGATAGCGAGGAGACGGCAACAAATGCTGTAGTGAATGGTCGGATTAATCCCGGCGACGTGGTTGTGGTGCGCTGCGAAGGGCCACGCGGCGGCCCCGGCATGCGTGAGATGCTGGCGCTCACGAGTATGGTAAAGGGTATCCCCGAACTTGCCGGCAGCACAGCGCTGATCACCGATGGGCGCTTCTCCGGCGGCACGCGCGGCCTCTGTATCGGCCACGTCAGCCCGGAAGCTGCCGAGGGCGGGCCGATTGGCCTGATCCACGACGGCGATATGGTGCGGATCGATCTCTTGGCGCGCACGCTCGCCGTCGAGGTTGACGACGCCGAATTCGCTACCCGCCGTGCAGCCTGGACGCCGCCCGCGCCCAAGTATCAGCGTGGTTGGCTCGCCCGCTACACAAAATTAGTGACCAATGCCAGTAATGGCGCAATTCTTGAGTAATTCCCCTCGCCCCGCCGCTGGCGCGGCTCCCCCTCTCCCGCAGGCAGGAGAGGGGTTGGGGGTGAGGGCATCTAAGGAGATTGTATGTCCCAGCAACGTACCGGCGCCCAGGTGATGTGTGAAGCCCTCATCCGTGAGGGCGTGGATGTCATGTTCGGTATCCCCGGTGGGGCGATTATGCCCTTTTATTTTGCGATGTGGGAGTATCGTGAGCAGTTGCGCCACATCCTTTGCCGCCACGAGCAGGGCGCCGGCCACGCCGCCGAGGGCTATGCCCGCGCCACTGGCAGGATCGGCGTCTGTATCGGTACCAGCGGCCCCGGCGTAACCAACCTCGTTACCCCGATCGCCGATGCGATGATGGACAGCACGCCTCTGCTCGCGATCTGCGGCCAGGTCGGCAGCCAGGTGCTCGGTAAGGACGCCTTCCAGGAGACCGATATCACCGGCATTACGATGCCGATCACCAAACATAACTATCTGGTGAAGGACGCCAACGAACTGGCTTACGTCTTCAAAGAGGCGATTCACATTGCCACGACCGGCCGCCCCGGCCCGGTGCTGATTGATATCACCAAGGATGCGATGCAGAAGGTGATCGTGCCCGATTGGGATGTGAAGCTGAACCTGCCCGGTTACAAGCCGAACTATCAGGGCAATCGCAAGCAGATCCGCGAGGCGCTGCGCCTGCTCGCCAACGCCAAGCAGCCGTTAATCATCGCCGGTAACGGGGTGATTATGAGCAATGCAACGAACGAGTTGCGCCAGTTCGCCGAGCGTTTGAGCATTCCTGTGCTGACGACGCTGCACGGCATCGGCTCAATCCCCGAGAACCACCCGCTCAATATTGGCATGCCCGGTATGCACGGCTGGGTACACGGGAATCGGGCCATCCAGGAGTGCGACGTGCTGTTCAACATCGGCGGGCGCTTCGACGACCGAGTGACCGGCAAAGCCAGCACGTTTGCCCCCAACGCCAAGGTGATCCATGTCGATATCGATCCCTCCGAGATCGGCAAAAATGTAAAGGTAACCGTGCCGATTGTTGGCGATGCGAAGCTGGTGCTTCAGGCGCTGCTGGACGATATGCCCGAGCAGCGCGATCTGGCTGCCTTGCATAGCTACGCCTCCGACTGGATGGAGCATATCCGCGAACTGCAAGACAAGCACCAGGGTAAGCAACAGTATGTAAACCGGGCCAGCACTGCCGGAATGACCTTGCCGCCCCACGATGTGTATGCGGCATTGAGCAACACGCTGAACCTGCGCGGTAACTACCACGTCGTCACCGATGTCGGCCAGCACCAGATGTGGGCCGCCCAGTTGATCGACTGGAACGCCGGGCCGCGTACGCACATCACGTCCGGCGGTGCAGGCACTATGGGCTTCGCCGTGCCGGCCTCACTCGGTGTGGCCGTGGGCGATCCGAACAGCATCGTCTGGGCGATCTGCGGCGACGGCGGCTTCCAGATGACCAATCAGGAAATGGCGACGATCATCCAAGAAGGCATCACCAATATCAAGGTGGCGGTGATCAACAACGGCTACCTGGGGATGGTGCGCCAGTGGCAAGAGCTCTTCGAGAACAAGCGTTATAGCGGCACCCCGCTCAGCGGCCCCAACTTCGCCAAGCTCGCCGAGGCTTACGGCTGGAAGGGGATTACCGTCGAGAACACCGCCGACGTGCAGGCTGCGATCGATGAAGCCAACGCCACGGAAGGCCCGGTGCTGGTCGATTTCCGCGTCGAGCGTGAAGTCAACGTCTTTCCGATGGTGCCGCAGAATAAGTCGATTGGCGAGATGATCGTCAACGAATCTGAGGCGTAATTGTCGGAGCGACGTCCCGGCGGGGCGTCTGTACCGTATGAGGAGTATTCATGAAAGCCCACACCATCGTCGCCCTCGTCCAGGATCGCCCCGGCGTACTCAGCCGCGTGGCCGGCCTGGTGCGTCGGCGCGGTTATAACATCGCCAGTCTCGCCGTCGGCCATAGCGAACAACCCAGCATCAGCCGCATGACGATCGTCGTTGAGTCGGATCATGTTGAGCAGGTGGTGAAGCAACTCTACCGCCTGATCGAAGTGATCAAAGTCAGCGATGTCACCGAAGATCCCACCGTTGAGCGTGAAATGGTCGTGGTCAAGATCCACGCGCCGCCGGCGGTGCGCCATGAAGTTGTGGCGATGTGCAGCGTTTTCGATGCCAAAGTGGTCGATGTCGGCAGCACGTCGATGATCATCGAGATGACCGGCACGCCTTCCAAAGTGGAGAACTTCATCGAAGTGATCCGGCCCTACGGCGTCAAGGAGATGATGCGCACCGGCCGCATTGCAATGGTGCGCGGCGCCCGCGGCCATAACGCCAGCGAGTATATCGAGTCGGCGGGCGGCAATGGTGTAGCTGCGCCGAGTTTGAATTAACGTATTCGGATAATCTTTGTCTACGGAGAACCTATTATCATGGCCGAGCTTTTTTACGACAAACAGGCGGACCTGGAGCGGCTGAAGAACAAGCCGATCGCGATTGTCGGCTTTGGTAGCCAGGGCCACGCCCACGCGCGCAACCTCGCCGAGAGCGGCCTCGACGTGCGCGTCGGCCTCTACCCCGGTTCGAAGTCGTTCGCCAAGGTTGAGGCGGCCGGACTGCGGGCGATGACTGTTGCTGAGGCGGCCAAAGAAGCCCAGATGGTTATGATCCTGACCCCCGACATTGGTCAGGCCGATATTTACCGCGACCATATCGCGCCGCATATGGAGCCCGGCAAAACGCTGATGTTCGCCCATGGTTTCAACATTCGCTTCGGCCAGATTATTCCGGCCGCCGGGATCGATGTGAGCATGGTCGCCCCCAAGGCGCCCGGTCATCGCGTCCGCGAAGTTTATGTGCAGGGCGGCGGCGTGCCGGCCCTCGTCGCTGTGCAGCAGGATGCTTCGGGCGGCGCCATGCAGGATGCGCTGGCCTACGCCAAGGGCATCGGCAGCACGCGCGCCGGCGTGCTTACCACCACCTTCGCTGAAGAGACTGAAACCGATCTGTTCGGTGAGCAGGTGGTGCTCTGCGGCGGCGTCAGCGCGCTGGTGAAGACGGCCTTCGAGACGCTGGTTGAGGCCGGCTATCAGCCCGAAGTAGCCTACTTCGAGTGTATGCACGAACTCAAGCTGATCGTCGACCTGTTCTACCAGGGCGGCATGAACTATATGCGCTACTCGGTGAGCGACACCGCCGAATGGGGCGATTACACCGCCGGCCCGAAGATCATCACCGATGAGACCCGCGCCTCGATGAAGCAGATCCTGAGCGACATCCAGAGCGGCGCCTTCGCCGAAGACTGGATCGACGAGAACCATAACGGCCGCCCGCGCTTCAACGCCTGGCGCAAAGCCGATGTTGATCACCCGATTGAGCAGATCGGCCTGGAACTGCGCCGCATGATGCCGTTCGTCGGCCCGCGCGAAGTCAAGCCGGGTGAGGGTGGGGCGTAGGGGAACTGAGGAACTGAGGAACTGAGGAACTGAGGAACTGAGGAACTGAGGAACTGAGGAACTGAGGAACTGAGGGAAGGCGCATGGGTAAAGACTATACATATCGCAATTTGATCTTATGGCAGTGAGCTCAAGATCTGGCATATGAGGTCATTCAAATTACTCGTCGCCTTCCTCAAAACTGGTCGAGCGCGGTCATTGCGCGGCAAATCATTGCTTCTGCTACTTCCATTGCTGCCAATATCGCTGAAGGGCACGGACGATTTTCGCTCGGCGCACATCGGAACCATCTGTCAATTGCGAAAGGCTCCGCCACTGAAACCGATAGCTGGCTTGATCTGCTACGGCGGGACGGAGTCCTTAGCATTCAAGATGAACAGCGCTTACATAGTGATCTTGGGCGACTTATTGGAATGTTAACCAATAAAATCCGTGAGCTCGATCGCTTAAGCTCCGGTGATGATAAGCAGCTAAAGGAAGCTGCGACTGAGTATCATCTGGTTGACGCAAACCATCCGGTTCTACCCTATACCGAAACCGATTACGTTTAAGCCTCATCCCTAGTTCCCTAGTTCCCTAGTTCCCTAGTTCCCTAGTTCCCTAGTTCCCTAGTTCCCTAGTTCCCTAGTTCCTCGGTTCCTCGGTTCCCCGGTTCCCCGGTTCCTCGGTTCCTCGGTTCAAACAGAAGGAGCACATACTCGATGGAAAACCCTGCGGTAGATCACGTACGCATCTTCGACACCACCCTGCGCGACGGTGAACAGGCCCCCGGTTGCACGATGACCCTGGAGGAGAAACTGGAGGTCGCCCGGCAGTTGGCCCGCCTGAAGGTTGACATTATCGAGGCCGGCTTCCCTGCCGCCTCGCCCGGTGATTGGGCCGCTGTGCACGAGATCGCCCGCGAAGTCGGCACCGCCGATGGCCCCACGATTGCCGGCCTTGCTCGCGCCAACAAAGACGACATCGATAAGGCCTGGGGCGCGATCCAGCCCGCCGCGAAGAAGCGCATCCATACCTTCATGTCCACCTCCGATATCCACCTGGAGCATCAGTTCCGCAAAACGCGCGCCGAGGCGCTGGAGCTGATCCACGAGATGGTCAGCTATGCCCGTTCGCTCTGCGATGATGTGGAGTTCTCGCCGATGGACGCCGGGCGCACCGAACCGGCCTTCCTGCGCGAGGCAGTTTCGGTTGCGGTGGCGGCAGGCGCAACTACGCTGAACATCCCCGACACGGTTGGTTACCTTACCCCCGATGAGTATGGCGCGATGATCCGCGACCTGCACGAGCATGTGCCGGGGATCGAGCGCTGCGTGCTCTCTACGCACTGCCACGACGACCTTGGTGTGGCCGTCGCCAATTCGCTGGCCGGCGTGCTGGCTGGCGCGCGCCAGATCGAATGTACAATCAATGGCATCGGTGAGCGGGCCGGCAACGCCTCCCTCGAAGAAGTGGTGATGGCGATCCACACCCGCCGCCAGTACTACGGCCTCGACACCCAGATCGAAACCCGCGAATTGGCCCGCAGTTCGCGGATCGTCTCTAGCTTCATTGGCGTGCCCGTGCCGCCGAATAAGGCAATTGTCGGCGCTAACGCCTTCGCCCACGAGTCCGGCGTTCACCAGGACGGCGTGCTCAAACATCGCCAGACCTACGAGATTATGAGCGCCGAGACGGTGGGCCTCGACGGCAACGAACTGGTGCTCGGCAAGCACTCCGGCCGCCACGCCTTCCGCAAGCATATTGAGGCGCTGGGCTACACGCTGAGTAACGAAGAGTTCCAGCAGGTCTTTACCCGCTTCAAAGATCTCTGTGATCGCAAGAAGAAGGTGGACGACCGCGACATCGAGGCGCTGATTGCCGGCGAGATGCAGCACGCGCCTGAGTTGTTCAAGCTCGACCATGTGCAGTACAATTCGGGCAGCGGGATGATCCCTACGGCAACGGTGCGCCTGCGCGGCCCCGATGGCCAGATGCACACTGATAGTTCGCAAGGCACCGGCCCGGTCGATGCGATTTACCAGGCGATCAACCGGTTGGTGCAGCGCCCGAATGAGCTCATCGAGTTTAGCATCAACGCGATCACCGAGGGGCTTGATGCAGTGGCCGAAGTGACGGTGCGCATCCGCGAGCAGGGCGGCAACGGCCGTTCGAACGGCGAGCGTTTGGGCGCCAGCACCAGCACCGCCACCGTGCTTACCGGCAAGCGGGTCGAGCAACAGATCTTCTCCGGTTATGGTGTCCACACCGACACGATCATGGCCGCTGCTGATGCGTACATGGGCGCGCTGAATAAGATGCTCGCCGCGCGCCAGGAGCGGATCAAGGCCGAAGCTGTGGCCTACGCCGCCGGCTACGCCAACGACCCGGGCGCGCTCCCGGCGGATCTGTTCAGTAGTGGCTCGGTGGATTAGTTTTACACGGTACGGGCGGGTCGCGACCTGCCCGTACCGATGATGCCTATGGCAATTATTGCTTACCTTGGCCCGGCCGGCACCTTCTCCGAAGAGGCTGCGCTCGCCTATGCCGCCGACCAGCCGGAAACCCAACTGTTGCCCCTGGCGAGTATTCCCGCCGTGGTGACGGCGATCGAAACCGGCGCGGCGACCGTGGGTGTGCTGCCGATCGAAAATCTGCTCGAGGGCAGTGTTAACTACACGCTGGATCTGCTGATCCACGAGACGAGCCTGCCGATCGTGGGCGAGATTGTGATCCCGATCCGGCAGTATCTGGTGGTGCGCCCCGGCGTAGCCCTGCCGGATGTGCGCGTGCTCTACGCCCACCCGCAGAGCCTCGGCCAGTGCCGCAAATTTGTCGAGCGGATGTTGCCCGGTGTCGCCACTGTCGCCTCGCTCTCGAACAGTGCTGCGCCTGCCGAGGCGATGGCCGATGAGCGCCCCGCTGCCGCGATCAGCACCCTGCGCGCCGCCGAATTAAATGGTGCAACGGTGCTCGCTCGCGACATTGCCGACAACCTGGGCAATGTGACCCGCTTTATCGCCCTCGGCCCAGGGCGCCTGCCGCCGACCGGCGACGATAAAACCAGCTTCAGCTTTGGTTATCGCGAAGATCGCGCCGGCACGCTGGTGAGCGCGCTGCAAGAACTGGCCGCCGAGCAGATCAACATGACCAAACTCGAATCGCGCCCCGATAAAGCTGTGCTCGGCAAATACATCTTTTTAGTTGACATAAATGGTCATTACGAAGATGCACACGTCGCCCGCGCCCTGGAACGTATTCGCGCCAAAACCGGCCTGTTTAAAATTTTCGGCAGTTATCCGCGTTGGCGTGGGGTGACAAGGTGACGAAATTATTGGTGCATTGATTGGCGGATTACGTGGCAAAATATACCGCCATCCGTAGGGGCGGGCCCATGTGCCCGCCCGCACGGGGAATGTGCCCGCCCGCACGGGGAACGTGCCCGCCCGCACGGGGAATGTGCCCGCCCGCCGGTGTGACCGGGTTGTTCATTTGGTCATGGGCGACCACGTTGGGTCACCCCGACGACACCGAGTCTTCGCCAACAATATCGTCACCTTGTCACCTTGTCAATTACATCCTGCTTCGGAGAATACTTACATGTCCACGCCCCAAACCCTGTTCGATAAGGTCTGGAACGCCCACCTGGTGCGCCCGGAAACACCCGATACACCGGCGGTGCTTTATATCGACCTGCACCTGATCCACGAGGTCACCTCGCCGCAGGCCTTTACCGAGTTGCGCCGCCGCGGCATTAAGGTACGCCGCCCCGACCGTACGCTCGCCACGATGGATCACTCGACGCCTACGACGCCGCGCAACAGCCTGGGCATCATTCCGGTGATCGACCCACAGGCGATCAACCAGCTTGATCAACTGCGCGCCAACTGTGCGGAGTTTGGTATTCCGCTGTTTGAGTTGGGTAGCGCAAATCAGGGTATCGTCCACGTGATCGGGCCGGAGCAGGGGCTGACCCAGCCGGGCCTGACGATCGTCTGCGGCGACAGTCACACCAGCACGCATGGCGCGTTCGGCGCGCTTGGCTTCGGCATCGGCACTAGCGAAGTGGGCCACGTGTTCGCTACGCAGTGCCTGCTCCAGCGCAAAGCGAAGACCTGCGCGGTGCGGGTTGATGGCCGGCTCAACCCCGGCGTTACGGCCAAGGACATTATTCTGGCGATCATCGCTAAGTACGGCATCGGCGCCGGCACCGGGTATGTGTTCGAATATTGTGGCGAGGCGATTCGTGCGCTCAGCATGGAAGAGCGCATGACGATCTGCAATATGAGTATTGAGGGCGGCGCACGGGCCGGTATGGTCGCTCCCGACGATACAACCTTTGAATATGTTGCCGGGCGACCGTTTGCGCCCCAGGGCGCCGATTTTGAGGCTGCCGTGGCGCGTTGGCGTACGCTGCCCACCGATGACGGCGCAACCTTTGATCACGAACTGACCCTGAACGCCAATGAACTCGTGCCGATGATTACCTATGGCACCAACCCCGGCATGGGTATTCCGATTACCGGCGTCATTCCGTTGCCGGAAGAACTTCCCGACGCTGCCGCCCGCCAGACGCTCGATAAGGCGCTGGCGTATATGGCGCTGGAGCCGGGTAAAACGCTGCTCGGCCACCCGATCGACGTGGTCTTTATCGGTAGTTGCACCAACAGCCGGATCAGCGATCTGCGTCAGGCCGCGCAGTTCCTCGCCGGTCGCAAAATTGCCGCTGGCGTGCGGGTCATGGTTGTGCCGGGGAGTCAGCAGGTCAAGGCCCAGGCCGAGCGCGAGGGGCTGGACGAAGTGTTCAAGGCTGCGGGCGCCGAGTGGCGCGAGGCGGGTTGTTCGGCGTGCCTGGGCATGAACGACGACAAAGTGCCGCCCGGTAAGTATGCACTCTCGACCAGCAACCGCAACTTTGTCGGTCGCCAGGGACCGGGCGCACGTACGCTGCTCGCCAGCCCGCTCACCGCCGCCGCCACTGCCGTCACCGGCGTCGTCACCGACCCGCGCACCATGCTTGATTCACTCTAGCGGCGTACCTCCTTCGCGCAGCGAAGGAGGTACGCCATCCAAAACTATGGAACCAATTACCACTTTCAGTGCGAATGCCGCCGCTCTGCCGACAGCGAATGTCGATACCGATCAGATCATCCCGGCCAAGTACCTCAAAGTCACCGACAAGAGTGGCCTGGCCAAAGGGCTGTTCGAGGCCTGGCGCTATCTGCCCGACGGCAGCCTGAACCCCGATTTCGTCTTGAACCGCCCAGAAACGGCCGGGGCGCAGATCTTGATCGCCGGCGATAATTTCGGTTGCGGCAGTTCGCGCGAGCACGCGCCCTGGGCGCTGACCAGCTACGGGATCAAGGCTGTCATCAGCACTTCATTCGCCGATATTTTCCGCAGCAACTCGCTCAAAAACGGCTTGCTGCCGATCGTTGTTGATGCAGAAACCTACCATGAACTCGTGAGTATCTGTGAAGAAGACCCGACGGTAGAACTTACCGTCGATCTAGCTACGCAGCGCCTGATGCTGCCGGGTGGGCGCGCCGTCGGCTTCCCAATCGACGGCTTTTCCAAGCATTGCCTGCTCAACGGCGTCGATGAACTCGGTTTCATCCTCAGCGCCGAAGATGCGGTTGCAGCATATGAGGCCGGCGCGCCGCGCACGGTGAACACGCAGGGCTAGATCACTGAGCAGCGTGACTGAGCTGCTGAGGCCACTGAACCGGGTAGCGCGCTGCGCTCGCGCCTGGTTGTGCAGGCTCAATCGATCTGAGCAATGCTGGAGAGCACTGAGCCACACGATTGAGCCAATTGAAACCCTGAAGCGGGTGTTTCGCTGCACTCGCGCCCTGACGGTAATGGCTCAATCGTTGTGACCGCTGCCATTGGCCGAGAGGAAGCAGTCTCTTTACGAATGCCGCGTCGCTTTCACTCCCTGCTGCCCACCCAGCGCACAAACGCCTGCACCTCAGGGTTGATCGTCAGATCATTCGTATGATCTTTGCGCCAAGTCTGCGAGCGTTCTACAAGCGCAGGCCATGGTTCAGGCAGATTTGTGCGCGCCCATGCCACCGCCTGGGGTTTGCTGCACAACCCGCCTTGCGTTAAGGTGTAGCGCATCCGGCACATCGTCTCCACAATATACGCTTTATGACTGCGTGACGAGTTCCATTGCGGATCGTCCGTCTGGTTCGCGAAGTCAAGCCAATCGGGTAAACGGTCGCGGACTGCGGTAATAATTGCCGTTGCGTCAATCGGATCAATTAGCGTGGTGGGCGGCGGGCCGAGCAACGTTACCCCGTGTTCACGGACTGTCCAGCGCTCGATGATCCAGTTGGTGCCATGCTCGGTCCAGCTTAGTTGCTCACCCTGCCCCAACGAGGGATGGCGTAGGCTCGGCGTAAAACGGCGTAGCGCCGCTCGATCAATGTACGTACACTCTAGCCGTCCGGCAAAACTATTCGGCAAGGCGTCGAGTTGAATGTGGAGCATGTGGAGTGCGGCAAAGGTCGCCGCATCAACTGGCTGTTCCGTTGCCGTCAGCACGTCGATATCGCTTGTGGCTGGGATAAAATCGCCTAGCGCCAGTGAGCCGCGCACATACATGCCAACCAGATCATGGCCCAGGATGGCTTGCACTTCGTGCTGAAGCGTGGCAAGCAAGGCGTGCCCATCAGCCGGCAATGTGTTCAATCCCATCGCTCTATTGCTCTCCGCTCTTCGTTCTCCGCTCTTCGCTTTGTCGCTCGATCGCTTAAAAAATGAGTCCCACCGCGCCAAGCGTCATTCCGGCGCCCGTGCCAAGCAGCATAACCCGCTGCCCCCGGGTGATCCGCCCGCTACTAACCGCCTCAGCTAGCGCCAGCGGAATTGAAGCGGCAATACAATTGCCGCGCTCCGGCAGGTTAATGATGATCTGGTTGGGATCAAAGCCCAGGCGACTGGAGAGCAGATCGAGGCCGTGGCGACTGGCCTGATGCGGCACCAGCGCGTCAATATCGCTGCGTTCCCAGCCGGCGCGGGCGAGGAATGTGTCGATGAACGGGCCAAGCGTGCGCATCGCTTTGCGATAAATACCTGGGCCGTCCATGTGAAATGTGTTGAGTTCCGGCGTTGTGGCCGGGTTGTTGGGATGGTGCAGCGTACCCCCGCCGCGCAGCATGGTAAAGTCGGCGGCGCTGCTGTGGGTAGCGAACTGCTCCCAAACGATCATACTGCCGGTATCGGGCGGGGTGCGCCGCAGCACCGCCGCTGCTGCTGCATCACCGAAGAGCACGCTGCTCTCCGGCTCATTCCAATTCAGCGCGTAACCGGATATTTCGCTGCTCACGATCAATACGTTACGGTAGCTCCCGGCGGCCAACAAATGCGCCGCCATTTGCATGGCAAACAGGAAACTCAGGCAGGTTGCGTTTACGTCGAAGCAGGCGCTGGCGCCATCCGGGGCGCCAAGCTCACGCTGAATAAGTGCGGCGGTACACGGGATCGCTTGTTGGGGCGCGCTCGATGCACCGATGATCAGGTCGATCTCGGCCAGATCGATCTCGGCGGCAGCCAGCGCACGGCGCGCAGCAGCGGCAGCCATGCCGGCGGTAGTCTCGTGGGTGGCATAGCGGCGCTCGCGCACACCGGCGGTGCGCTCGATCCACCCTGGCCGCAAGCCCAGATCGCGCTCAAGCTCGGCGCTCGTTACAACACGTTCAGGTACATAAGAGCCCAGGCCGACGATTTGAATGGGAAGCATAACGAACCTTGATTAGGAAATGGCACGGTGACCAGGTGACCAGCGACCGTATGCCGTCCGTAGGGGCGCGTCGAGACGCGCCTGCGCCGTGGCCCCGCCCGCGCCGTGGTGACGCGCCCATCCGTAGGGGCGTGGCGTGCCGCGCCCGTGCCGTGGTGACTCGACACATAATTATACCGCAACCCCACCGAGCAAGTTGGCCGCACGTGCAGCGCCGTCCTCGGCAACGATCTGCGTGCCCAGCGAAGCCGCCCGATCACGTTGGGCCGGGCGTAGGGCTGTGGTGATTGCGCTCGCCAGCGCCGCGACGCTCAGTTCGCTGCGCGGAATGGGCGGCGGCCCGGCGCCAAGCGCGGCAACCCGGCGGCCCCACAGGTGTTGATCGCCAAACGCCGGTACAACGATTGGCGGCACACCGGCGGCAAGCGCCGTAGTAACTGTGCCCGCTCCACCGTGCGTGACGACTGCCGCAACCTGTGGGAACAGCCAGGCGTGCGGCACATCAGCGATGCGCAGCACATGCGCCGGCAGATCGCCCTCGGCGAGATCGCCCCACGCCCCGCGATAGATGATCCCGCGTTGGCCGGTTCGATCCAGCGCTGCGACGAGCAGTTCAATCAACGCCTGTGGGTTGCGCCCGGCCAGAATGCTGCCAAAACCAATATAGACTGGCGGCGCGCCGGCGGCTAGGAAGTGCGCCAATTCAGCCGGTGGCGCATAGTTCGGTGGTGCCTCTAGCAGCCATGGCCCGGTAACGCTGCGCCAGGCGGGCCAATCGACGGGTGGTGCGAGCAGCGTGGCGCTATAGCCGTACAGCGCGAGCGGCGGTTTGCGGCGGGCCAGGCGGGCAAACCCCAGCCGGCTCAGTGGCGGCAACCCGATTGTCGTGGTGCGGGCCTGATTGAGCGGGCCGTAGAGTAGTTGGCGCAGGGCGTGCGGGGTCAGGCCATGGCTCAGCCGGTGATACATGCCGCCTAACGGCAACCAGCGTGGCGCAACGGGGAAATTGACATCGGGCACGCTAGCCGTGGCGCCCACCGGGTGAAAATGCACCGGGATCAGCGGCACGCCGAGGCGTTCGGCGATGTGTTCGCCCAGGTAGATGCCGAGCGTGCTGGCAATAATCGCCTGCGCGCCCTGGCAGGCCTGCCAGGCGTCGGCGGCGAGGGTGGGCAAGCGCGCACCGACCTGCTCGGCAAACCGGCGCGCAAAACCAATCGGCAGGGGCGAACGCGCCGCATCGAGGGCATCAAGCGCGGCAGCCGGATCCATCAGTTCGGCGATCGATCCGCCGATGGCGGCGAAGGGCAAGCCATAGGTTGTGCTTAGCTCTTCATAATCGGCGGCGGCGAGCAGGCGCACAGTATGGCCGCGTTCGAGCAGCGCCAGTCCCAGCGCAATGAACGGCTGCACATCACCACGCGAACCAAGCGCGAGTAGAGCGAAACGCATATCAAGGTAAAAGGGAAAATGCAAAAGGCAAAAAAAGAAGCGTGGATGCTATGCGCACTATTTCATTTCCCCTTTTGCATTTTGCATTCGGCATAGACTTCCGGGCAGTGCGTTGGTACGATCCGCACTTCCGGGTGGGCGACCATAAAGGCGTGCAGGCCGTCGATCGTTGTGCGTACAGCGCGCGCATCATCGACGAGCAGGTAGGTCACCAGGGCCGGTGGGCGGCGTTCGCGGATCGACCGGCGCGTCCAGGCGCCGTCGGCGGCGAGCAATACTGGGCCGTCGGTGCTGCGTACAAGCGCCCCGATCTGACCGCAGGCGTGGCCGGGCAGGCGCATCAGGCGCACCGAGCCATCGCCGAACAGGTCGTGGGTGGGGCCAAGGCCAGGCAGCGCATGGTTGCCGAAGGCCGGCAGCAGTTCAACCCGATCAAGCAGGTCGTCGGGCAGCAGTTGAGGCAGTAAACCGCGCATAAGCGCTGCAACTCCCGTGAGCGTACGCGCCTGCACCAGCGCCTCGACTGTCGTAATAATTGTGGCGTTGGGGAAGTCGCGCAGGCCGGCGATGTGATCGGCATGGAAGTGCGAGACAATTACGCGCTGAATGTCGGCGGGTTGCACGCCACTGCGGGGCAATTGGACGGCCAGGGCCAGCTCCGGGTCGAGCCGTAATGGCGTGAGGTTGCGGTAGGCTCGCCAGGGCCAGTGTTCCGTGGCCGTGAGCATGCGCGGCGCATAGCCGGTGTCAAACAGCGTGTAACCGTGGGTAGGGTGCTTCAGCAGCGCGACAAGGGCGTGGCAGTGCATCTCGCGTTGGGCGCCGCCGTGGAGTACATGGCTCTCCGAGGCCAGACAATAGCCGGTATCGAGCAACTGTAAGCTAAGCTCAGCCATAATGCGGCTCCTCCCAAGCGGCCAAGGTGCGCTCAACCCCCTCGGCAACACTTACCAACGGCATATACGCTAGGTCACGCTGGGCGGCGGAAATGTCGTAGGTTTGCGTACGACCCAGCACGGCTACAGTATAACGGGTCAGCAACGGCTCACGTCCGGTAAGCGCTGCCCGCGCCTCCATGAGCGTGGCGATTGCAAGCAGCAACCGGATCGGCGTTGGGCGTAGCTGCACATCGATCTGCAAGCGTGCCAGCACGGTGTGGATCAAAGCCCACAAAGCGATATGCTCACCATTTGTGATGTGGTACGTCCGCCCCAGCGCCGCGGTGCTTGTCAGCGCGAGTGCAATTGCGTGGGCCACATTTTCGACATAGGTGAGATCAACCAGATTGCGCCCGGCGCCCACTTGCGGCAAGCGTCCGGCCCGCGCCGCCGCCACGATGCGCGGCAGAAGCGCCCGATCGCCTGGGCCAAATACGGCTTTTGGGCGCAGAATGACGCTCGGCAGATCGGGCGCGGCATGGACCAGATCTTCGGCCAGCGCCTTCGAGCGGGCATATACTGAGGTGAAACGGCGCGGGCGTGGTGCGGCTTCAGTAGTGTTTATGTGATCACCGCCGCTAAAAACTACCGCCGGCGAAGAGATCGCTACAAGCCGCCCTACGCCGTGGGCACGGCATCCGGCGATCACATTGGCTGTGCCGTCCACATTGATCGCACGAAAATCACCCAGGTCGCCCCACGGCGCCGAGAGCGCGCCGGAGTGTACAACCGCATCAACCCCGGCGCACGCTGCCATTGTCGCCGGGCGATCGCGTAGGTCGGCGGGAACAGCAAGCGCCCCGGCGGCGAGCAGATCAGCCACCGGGGCAAA
>JBBRUG010000045.1:0-24247 GCA_038247995.1 Chloroflexales bacterium
CGGTGCACAATATTGCGGTGCCGGTGGTCGATCTGCCGCTCGGCGCCACCGAAGATCGGGTATGTGGTACGCTCGATATTGAGCGCGCACTGACCCAGGGCGTGCAAGCATTTGCGCCCGGCTTGCTTGCCCGCGCCAATCGCGGCTTCCTGTATATCGATGAAGTGAACCTGCTTGAGGATCATCTTGTCGATGTGCTGCTCGACGTCGCTGCCAGCGGCATGAATGTTGTCGAGCGCGAAGGCGTCAGTGTGCGCCACCCGGCCCGTTTTGTGCTCGTTGGCTCCGGCAACCCTGAAGAGGGTGATCTGCGCCCGCAGTTGCTCGATCGCTTTGGCTTGCACGCACGGATCACCACGATTACTAATGTGGCCGAGCGGGTCGAGATCGTCAAGCGTCGCCGCGCCTACGACGCCGATCCATTCGCCTTCGCTGAGGCATGGGCCAAAGAAACCGCGAAGCTTCAGCGGCGGATCAAGCAGGCCCAGAAGCGCTTGCCTGAGGTGGATCTGCCCGATCCGGTGCTCTACAAGATCGCTGAACTATGCGTGAAACTGGGCATCGACGGCCATCGCGGCGAACTAACCCTCAGCCGTACCGCTACGGCGCTGGCCGCGTTAGAGGGCCACCCCGAAGTACGCAGCGAAGACGTTGCCCGGATTGCCGCGCTTTCGCTGCGCCACCGCCTGCGCAAAGATCCGCTCGAAACCCAGGACGATGCGGTGAAGATCGAACGCGCCGTCGCCGAAATACTGTAATTCCGTTGCGGCGGTGCAGGCTTCAGCCTCACCGCCGGCCTTCATTCAGCGTTGCACGCTTCAGGGTGCAACCAATGCTATGCACACGACTCTCCCCTTCTCCGCGCTCGTCGGCATGGATACAGCCCGCCAGGCGTTGCTGTTGCTTGCGGTTGATCCCGGTCTCGGCGGTGCAGTGATTGCCGCCGGCGTCGGGACGGGCAAGAGTTCGTTGGCGCGTGCCTTTGCCCGCGTCTTCGCCCAGGTCGACCAGTTGCGTGGCACAACTCCGGCGCCCTTCGTTGAACTGCCTGTTGGCGTCACCGAAGATCGTTTGCTCGGCGGCCTCGATCTGGAGTCGACGTTGGCGCGTGGTGAACGGGTGCATCGGAGCGGCTTGCTTGCGCGCGCCCACACCGGCCTGCTCTACGCCGATGGTGTGAATCTGCTCGACGACAGTATGATTAACCACCTGCTCGCCGCCCTCGATAGCGGCGTTGTGCGCGTCGAACGCGAGGGGATCAGCATCGTTGAGGCCGCGCGGTTTGCCTTGCTCGCCACCTATGATCCCGCCGAAGGGCCGCCGCGCCGCCACCTGATCGATCGCGTGGGCATGATTGTGGCGCCGGTCAATCAGGCGCCCGCCGCGGCGCGGGCCGAGGTGGTGCGGCGTAACCTGGCTGGATCGACACCAGACTCCGACTGGGCGGACGAGGACGATCTGCTCGCGGCGGCGATTATTGTGGCCCGTGAGGCATTACCAACGATCACGATCAGCGATGTGCAGGTCACGCAACTGGCCGAAGCGGCATTGGCGCTGGGCGTCGAGGGCCACCGCGCCGATATCTTCGCCGTACGTGCGGCCCTGGCCGCCGCTGCGTTGGCCGGGCGTGAAGCTGTCGCCGACGAAGATCTGGAGCGCGCAATTCGGTTGGTGATGTTGCCCCGCGCTACACGCTCGCCTCAGTTCGAGGAAGAAGCGCAACCCCAACCGCAGCCTCAGGCGCCTGAGCCGGAACCGGAAGCCCCGCCGCCGAGCAACGCTGAGCGCCCTGACGATCCCGACGAAGAAGAACAGCCGCCGGCTCCTCCTGACGATTTGACTGTCGAAGATCTTGTGTTGTCTGCGCTTGATGCCGAAGTGGCACCCGATATTTTGGAGACGCCCTTCACCATTCGCCGAAGTGGACGATCCGGCTCGCGGGGCAGCACTTCCGGTGTGCGTGGTCGCCACATCCGCTCCGTTCCGGGCACTCCCGCCCAAGGTCGCCTCGACGTAATCGCGACGCTGCGGGCTGCAGCGCCATGGCAGGCTATGCGCAACGAAGAGGCGCAACAAAAGTTGAACCAGGGGACAGGGGGACAGGGGGCGGCGAACAACGCCGCTCTTCATCCTTCATCCCTCATCCCTCATCCTTCACGCGTGCGCCTGCGCGTCGACGATCTGCAGATCAAAAAGTATCGCAGCAAGGCCGGGACGCTCTTCTGCTTCGTGGTTGATGCCAGCGGCTCGATGGCCTTGCATCGCATGCGCCAGGCCAAGGGCGCCGTGAATGCGCTGCTTCAGCAAGCCTATGTTCACCGTGATCAGGTGGCGCTGCTCGCGTTTCGTGGTGAGCGCGCCGACCTCTTGCTGCCGCCGTCGCAGAGCGTTGAACTGGCCAAACGCGCCCTCGATGTGTTGCCGACCGGCGGCGGTACACCCCTCGCCGCAGCGCTGCTCGCGGCCTATCAGATTGCCGAGCAGGCCCGTTCACGCGGCATTCATCGCACCACGTTGGTGCTGATCACCGATGGCCGCCCGAATGTGCCGCTGGCTCCCGACCCTGCGCACAGCAAAGCCGAGCGGTTGGAACAGGCACGCCAGGAAGTGCAGACGCTCAGCGCCCGCCTGCACGCCGCCGGGATCGGCGCAGTGGTGATTGATACGCAGCGCAGCTATGTGAGCCGGGGCGAAGCACAACAACTGGCGGCATGGCTTGGCGGGCGCTATGTCTACCTGCCGCAGGGCCGCGCCGACCAAATCGCGCAGGCCGTGGTTGAGGCTAGTACATGACTAAAGTCCCACAAAACTGCTCGGAAAGTCGCGCCTAAAATGGTTATAATTTAATTGAGTTAATCTGTGCGCCCGTCGGTAGTAGAGCATTTTAACAGGAGGTGCACGTGTATCGATTTCAGCGCTATGCGCCGATCGACCCGGCTATTTATGCCGACCCTCACCCCGACCGCAGCGGCCCACCCCTCAGCCAGGGCTTCGTCCTCGTCCTGATCAACACTGTCGCCGCCGAGTACTGCCACCCCGACACGCTTGCCTTCCTCGATCAGGTCAACCCCACTGCCTGGTACCACGGCCAGAACTTTGAAACTATTTTGAACTATTTTGAGGCGCAAGATCCGACGCTCCCGACTGAGATCGGGAAGAACATCTACTATACGATGCGCAGTCAGTTTGCGGCGATGGGGATCAAAACACCGACCGACGTGATCCAGACCATCCCGCCAATGTGGCAACACGTCACGCGGGGCGACAGCGGGGTATGGCGCGATACGTTGGTTGCACCCGGCAGTGCGCGCCTCGAAGTTGAACAGCCCTACAACTGCCTGTTCGAGCAGGGTGCGATCCAGGGCGCACTCGAAGCCTTCGACGCCTCGAATGTGCAGATTGTGCATAGTCAGTGTATGCGTCAGGGTGCGCCGTATTGTGTCTTCGATATTAGTTGGAATGAATGACCCATGGCTGCTGATCCGCCTGAATCCGGTGTCATTTCTGCTGAGGATCGTGCGCTGATCCGGCGGATCGGCAGCCAGTTACGCCAGATTATTCGAGGCGTTTATAACGATGTCCAGGATGTGGATCGGCTGGATGAGTTAGGTATTCTGGCGAATATGGCTAATCGGGTAGCCCGCGAGCTCCAGTTGAGCCGTGAGCGTGATCAACGCCAGCTAGAGGAGCTGCGCCAGGCCCATATTACCCAGCAACAGTTGCTGGAAACAATTGCGGAAGTCTCTACGCCTGCGCTCACGATCTACGACGGCGTGCTCTTGCTGCCGCTTATCGGCGCGCTCGACTCAACCCGCGCGCAGCAACTGCTTGCCACACTGCTCGAACGTACCGAGCAGACCCAGGCGCGGGTGGTCATTCTCGATATTACCGGCGCCAATATGATCGACACCCACGTGGCCAATGCGCTGCTCAATGCGGCGCGGGCCGTCGCACTGCTTGGTGCCAAGGTGATCATCTGCGGCATTACGCCGGAAACGGCGCAAGTGGTCGTCAATCTGGGCATCGATCTCTCATCGATCATCACCTGCGGCGATCTTCAGGCCGCGCTTACGCTTGGCTTGCGGGCGAGCGGTTATCGCATTACACGCTAATACTACACCTATCTAACAGCTCTGGAGGAGTTCTCTCGTATGGATCAGAAGCTCTCGCGACGCACATTCCTCAAAACCATCGCCGTCGGCGCCGCTGTGATCGGCTTTGACCCGATTGGACGCAGTTGGGTGACAACGGCGCACGCCTCACCACCGGCGGGCACGATCCGTATTCCCGGCCTGCAAAACGTGCTCTTCACCGATGAAGCGAGCCTGGCCGCCGCCGCCGATGACTATGGCCATATCATCAGCCGGGTGCCGCAGGCCGTGCTGAAGCCGCGCTCGAAGGCCGATATTATGCGCCTGATCCGCTTCGCTCGTAAGCACGACATTCAGGTGGCGGCGCGCGGCCAGGGCCATTCAACCTATGGTCAGGGCCAGGTTGAGTCCGGGGTAGTGATCGATATGAGTTCGCTCAATCGCATCCGTAAAATTAGGTTCGATTCGGTTGAGGTAGAGGGCGGCGTCGTCTGGCGGGCGCTATTGGAGGCGACCCTGCCGCACGGACTGACCCCGCCGGTGCTCACCGATTATATTGATCTTTCGGTTGGCGGCACCTTGGCTGTCGGCGGGATCGGCGGCGCCAGCCAGCGCTTTGGCGTGCAGGTGGACAATGTGCTTGAACTCGACGTGGTGACCGGCGCAGGTAGGATCGTGCGTTGTTCGCCGACGAGGAACAGCGATCTGTTTGAGGCGACGCTCGCCGGCCTGGGCCAGTGCGCGATCATTATTGAGGCCAAGCTACGCTTAACGCCGGCTAAAACGCGGGCGCGGGTGTTTAATTTGATTTATAGCGATCTGGCCGCGCTCACTACCGACCAGCAGATCCTGATTGCCGACGGTCGGTTCGATTATGTTGAAGGTCAGGCATTGCTGGGTGAAGACGGCAGCCTGAGCTATTTGCTCGAAGCGGCGGCCTTCTACACGCCTCCTGCCGCACCCGACGAGGCCGCACTGCTGGCCGGTTTGAGCTTTATCCCCGGCGCGATAACAACCGAAGACAAGACCTACTTCGACCATCTTGCGCGGCTCGACCCAACCGTCGCGTTTCTTACGGCGATCGGCGTCTGGGCGTTGCCGCACCCCTGGTTCAACGTTTTTGTGCCGGCCAGCCAGGTTCAGCAGTATATCGGCAGTGTGGTGAGTAACCTGACCCTCGCCGATACCGGCCAGGGCCCGATCTTGCTTTACCCGGTGCCGACATCGCGCTTCACGCGCCCGCTCTTCCGCACACCCGCTGAGCCGGTGGTCTTTTTGTTCAGCGTGCTGCGCACGGCGCCGAATGTGGCGGTGGCCGAGCAAATGGTGCAAGCCAATCGCGCGTTGTACGACCAACTGCGCCCGCTGGGCGGCCTGCGCTACACGATCGACTCGGTGCCCTTCAGTCCGACGGATTGGCAGGATCACTTCGGGCCGGTTTGGCCGCAGTTTGTGCAGGCCAAGCAGCGCTTCGACCCAGATAATGTGCTGACGCCGGGCCAGGGCATTTTTGGGTAGGCCGACATGCAGTGGGCGAGCCGGTTGGGCGACCACGTTGGGTCGCCCTTACGGGATGACAGCGGGACGGCGCGCTACGCTATATGAAACACACCTCGTTATGGACGCTCTTTGCGATCTGGCTGAACCTGGGCGCGCAGAGTTGGGGCGGCGGATCGGCTACCCTGTTGCTGATCCGCCGTGAAGTTGTGGAGCGGCGATCCTGGATGGAGGCCGACGAGTTCACCCGCGCCTGGGCGATCTGTCAGGTGGCGCCGGGGATCAACCTGCTTGGCCTGACGATCCTGATCGGGTGGAAACTACGCCGGGCCGGCGGCGCTGCGGTGGCATTATTCGGCTTGCTGTTGCCGAGCGTCACGATCACGATCTTGCTTACCGCCGGTTACGCCCTTGTGCGTAACTCGGCGGTTGTCGCCGCTGCCCTGCGCGCCGTGGTGCCGGCCACGGTCGGCTTGGGCATTTTGCTGGCCTGGCAGATGGGCGCCCCACTGATTCAGCAGTCCCGCCGGCACGGGATTGGAGATCTGGTGGTCAGCCTCGGCATCCTGATCGGCAGCGCTGCAATGCTCGCCTTCTGGCATCCGCCGGTCATCGTGGTGCTGATCGCGGGCGGCGCTGTGGGCGCGCTCTGGCGTATGTTGCGGGCACAGGGATAGATCCAACGCATCCATGAACGGGCGCAAGCGGGCGGATCAAGGCGAAAGGTGAAAGGCAAAAGGCACAACGGGCACGGTGGCGGGCTTCAGCCCGCCACCGTGCCCACTCAGGCCGTGGGCCGCGTCCTTCAGGGCGCAGCCGCATACGAACGCTTCGGCCCTACGGTGCGCACCCTCTCACTCCGCTCACCTGCTCACTCTCACCACGCCGGCGTCTCCAACACGGCGCCCTGTGACGCCGACGACACACACGCCGCGTAGCGCGCCATGACGCCCCAGGTATAACGTGGGGTCGGGGGTTGCCACGCCGCCATTCGCTCAGCGATCTCGGCTTCGGAAAGCCCCAAATCGAGTTTGCGCCCCTCAATGTCAATCGTCACCTGATCGCCGTCACGCAGCGCAGCAATCGGCCCGCCGCGCGCCGCCTCGGGTGCGATATGGCCCACCATCAATCCGCGAGTTGCGCCGCTGAAACGCCCATCCGTTACCAGCGCCACACTCTCGCCAAGGCCCTGGCCGACGATTGCCGCCGTTACCCCCAGCATCTCGCGCATCCCCGGCCCGCCGCGCGGCCCCTCGTAGCGGATCACTACCACATCGCCCGGTTGCACCTGGCGCATCAGCACTGCCGTCATCGCTGCTTCCTCCGAGTCGAATACGCGCGCCGGCCCCTTGTGATAGGGGCGCTCGTGGCCGGCTACCTTCACTACTGAGCCGTCGGGTGCGAGGCTGCCGTGCAGAATCACCAGGCCGCCGGTGGGCTTGAGCGGCTGGTCGAGCGGGCGAATCACTTCCTGGCCGGGCGTCTCAACGGCGGTTGCGCTCTCGTCGGCCAGATTCTTCCCGGTGACGGTTAGGGCTGTTCCATCGATATAGCCGCCCTCGATCAGGCGTTTGGCGATCAGTTGGATGCCGCCGGCGCGATCGATTTCCACAGCCGTAAATCGCCCGCCGGGCATCAGATCAACATAGAGCGGCGTGGCGGCGCTGATCGTATCGAAGTCGCTGATGTGTAGTTCCAGGCCGATCTCACGGGCCAGGGCGAGCAGGTGCAGCACCGCGTTGGTCGATCCGCCGGTGGCGGCCACACTGACGATTGCATTGCGGAAGGCGGTTGCGGTGAGAATGTCGCGCGGCTTGCGGTTGGCGCGCAGCACATCCATAACCAGCTTGCCGGCGGCAACCCCGGCCGCAACCTTGCGCTCGTCGATCGCCGGGATCGACGAACTGCCCATTGGCGCCAGGCCGATCATCTCCATAATCGTGGCCATGGTATTGGCGGTGTACTGGCCGCCGCAGGCGCCGGGGCCGGGGCAGGCCACATCCTCAATCGCCTTCAGTTCGGCGTCGCTGATCCGCCCGGCGGCATTTGCGCCGATTGCCTCGAAGACGTGCTGCACCGTCACTTCGCGGCCCTCATAGATCCCGGGCATAATCGAGCCGCCATACAGCATCACGCATGGTACGTTGAGGCGCGCCAAACCCATCGCCGCGCCGGGGATCGTTTTGTCGCAGGCCACCAGCGCGATGATTGCGTCGAACATGTAGCCCCGACCCATCAGTTCGATCGAGTCAGCGATTATATCGCGGCTGATCAGACTAGCCTTCATGCCCTCCGTACCCATTGTTACGCCGTCGCTGATCGCCACGGTGTTGAACTCCATCGGCGTACCGCCGGCGGCGCGCACGCCCTCCTTCACCGAAACCGCCAGATCGCGCAACGTGTAGTTGCACGGCATCGTCTCGATCCAGGTGTTCGCAATGCCGATAATCGGTCGGCCAAGATCGGCGTCGGTAAAGCCGATCGCCTTGAGCATGGCCCGCGCGGCGGCGCGCGATTTTCCGTCGGTGATGGTTTTGCTGCGCGGCTTGAGATCGTCTGACATTTCACGCTCCATTGAGGGACTGCGCCAAGGGTTCATGGGCGGACGGTAGGCGGCGAAAGGCAGGGCCCATGCGCCTGCACGCCGGCGCCGATCCACTTGTCGAGGCGAAGGGTTACGTAGGCTGATTATACGCGAGAAACGCCGGATGCGGCGCCACGTTGACAGGCGCCCGCGACGCTGCTACACTCCCCGGCAGATGAGGCCAGGCCGTGCAGTGCCTAAAGGCGATCCATTCACTCAGATGTGATCTGCACGCCGCACCTGTTCGGCCTTCGGCCTCTGGCCTCCGGCCTTCTGACTCCTGAATCCTGACTCCTGAATCCTGACTCCTAATGATCGTCTATATCGCCTATCCCACCAGCCTGACCTTGCAGTCGGCGAATGCATTGCAAACCCATACGACGCTGCGCGAACTCCGTGCGCTGCGCCCCGATACGCTGGCGATCATCCCGCGTTGGGGGCGCGAGCCGAGCCGTTTTAGCGAGGTCGGCGCGTTACACCTGCCGCGCCCGGCGATCGGCAAGCTCTCGCGCCTGCACAAGAGCACGCTGCTGTATTATCTGGAGCATACCGTTTTCGCCTGGATGACGGCTGCCATTGTGGCGGCGCAACGCAAGCGGGTCGAAGCGGTCTATGTGCGCCAAGCGATCTGCGCCGCCTGGTGGGCCGGTGTGCTGGGGCCGCGGTTGGGCGCGCCGGTGATCTACGAGGCGCACGACCTGGAGACGCGCAATCCATCGCGGGCCAAAGAGCCCTGGGCCGCAGGGTTGCTGCATCTGATCGATCGGGTGGCCTTAACTCGCGCGACGGCGGTGACATCGCTCACGGCCGATTTTCAACGCTATGTGGCTACCATCGGCTGGCGCGATCCCGCTGAGGTGTATGTCATCCCTGATGCCTACGACCAGCGCCTCTTCGCACCCCAGGATCGCATGGCCTGTCGCGCTGCGCTGGGCCTGCCCACCGAGGCGCCGATGATTGCTTACGCCGGGATGACTTTTGCGCATCGCTGGTTAGCGGGCCTGCTGGAGGCGACATTTCAATTGCGCGAGCGCTTCCCCAGGTTAACCCTGCTGCTCGTGGGCGGACGTGATCGTGAGCGGGCGGCGTTGGCCGCTCAGGCGCGCGGGCTTGGGTTTGCCCTGCATGAACACCTAACGCCGGGCGAGCACCCGGCTGAACGTCTGCCGCCGGCTACCTGCTACCTGCTTCCGCCCCGCCCGCAGGCTGATGTGCTGCCCTTACTGGGCGCCGCCGATGTGCTGGCCATTCCCGATACGGTAACCGACCTGACCGCATCGCCGCTCAAGCTTTTTGAATATCTGGCGCTGGGCCAACCACTCGTATTACCCGCTATTCCGGCCCTCCACGAGATTGTGCCGCCGGAACTTACCTGGAGCTTCCACCGCCGCGATCTTGCGGGCCTTACGGCTGCTTTGGCCGGCGCGCTGCATGCCGCGCCTGATCCAACCGGCGCCCTGGCGCGGCGAGCGGTGGCTAGCGACCATACGTATACCCGGCGGGCCGAGCGCATTCTTGATGTTGTTGCAGCGATCGGCCAATCCGTACCATAAAGATGGCATTTCCGATCTACAATAGGAATAGTCCGGCATGGCGTTTGCGTGCCGAGCGCTCGGATTGTGACGCAGGCGGCCGGGCGATCCGCCGATGACGCCGATGACGCAGATAGGCGGCAGGCGCAGGATAAACATCACGGTCCGGTTTTAGTGCCTGCCGCCTGATTCCTGCTTCGCGCTTCCTGGTAAGCCTTGTGCTCTAACTCAGCATACCGTCACGCCGGTAGAATCAGCATTAGCGCGACGCCCACAATCATCAGCCAGAGCAGGCATCCCAGGCCGCCAGCCGATTGCGGTTGGGGTGGTTTCCATACAATCCTCCTGCTGCTTCAGCGGGCGGTTTCACGCTCCCTGGCGAGAATGGAGAGGCGATCGGGGAACACCGTACGACGGTATGAATATAGTAGCGGATTGGAAGCTAGAGCACTGAGCAGCATGACTGAGCTTCAGAGGCCACTGAACCGAGTAGCTCGCTGCGCTCGCACCTGGTTATGCAGGCTCAATCGATCTGAGCAATGCTGTAAATGCCGCTCTGAGGTTCCGTAGAAAAAACTCACAGTTAGCCTAGCTTAAGCTTATGGAAACGTAGTGGATCGATAGGAGGGGGTATGGGGGAGCAACAACGCCACGACCAATCTGCACAACTCTATGCACTCGACGAACATGCCGTAACGCCGCGAATGGTTGTACTTGATGACCAAGAGTGCACCATTGGGCGCGATTCGGGCTGTCGGGTTGTGGTACAACGCCACGATGTCTCGCGGACGCACGCGCGGATCTTCCGTGAAGGCGGGCGGTATATTCTGGTCGATCTTGCTAGCAGCAATGGCACTTATGTGAACGGGCGGCGGATCAGCGCGCCGCAGCAACTGCAAAGCGATGATCAGATTAGCGTGGGCACCGGTTCAGCCGTGCTCCGGTTTGTGGATCCATTTGACACGATTGTGCCGACGTATCAGTTGCGCTTTGACGATCGGTTAGGCCTGTTTTTTTACCATAGCAAAGCGCTTGAGCTTACGCCGAATCAGGTGCGCTTGCTGCGCTTGTTGTATCGCAACAGCGGCACCTTGTGTACCCGCGATCAATGTGCCCGCGCCGTCTGGAATGAACCCTATGACCAGGCGATCCACGCCGGTGCGCTCGATCAGTTGATCACGACCGTGCGCACGAAACTACGCCAGATCGATCCTTCACGCGATCTGATCAAGACTCGACGCGGGATGGGCTACGTGTTGGATTTATGAGGCCAGGCGGCAGGGGCAGTTCCACGTGGTTGCTCACGAAGGTGCGCGCCAGAGAAAGATCCGCCCATCGTGGGTGGCGGCGGCGATGGTACGGCCGTTGGGGCTGTAGCGAATGCCGGTTACGCCGGCGCCGTGCTGAAGAATGTGGGGCAGTTGGCTGCCATCGCTGAAGCGCCAGAAGCGTACTGTAGAATCTTCGCTGCCGCTGGCGAGGATGAGCGAGTCCTGGCTGAAGGCCAGGCTATGCACCGGGCGGCTATGGTACTGGAAAGCCTCAATTAGCCGCTGATCGCTGGTGCGCCAGACGCGAACCTGGGCCTGGCTGCTCGCGGCGAGCATTGTACCGTCGGGGCTATAAGTAACACTATAGACAAAGTTGCTGAAACTTTCGATCTTGCCGTCGGGTAGATGATCGGCGCTCCGCCAGAGGTAGATCGTACCGTCAAATCCGCCGGCGGCAAGCGTTGCGCCGTCGGGGGCAAAGCTCAGGCTGTGGACAAAGGGGCACGGCAGATCGCCAAACTTCTCCAGCCGCTCGCCGTTAATGTGGCACAGCGTAATCGCCCGCCCCCAGCCGCCGATCGCCAGAATTGTGCCGTTAGGGCTAAAAGTAACGCTCTCCACAGACACACCGGGGCATGCAACCGTCATTTTCAGGTCGCCGCTCTGAATACTCCAGATCCGCACCGTTTCATCATCGCTGCCTGAGGCCAGCAGGTTCCCATCGGGGCTGAAGATGAGGCTGCGCACGCTGCTCGTGTGGCCGCGGAGCGTGCCGACGTGATTGCCGTCGTCGGTACGCCAGATGCCGATCGTGTGATCATCGTAGCCGGCTGCCAGCAGCGCCCCATTGGGGCTGAAGGCAATGTCGCGTACCGGACTGCCGGTGGTCAGCCGCCGGATCAGGGTGCCGACCGGTTGGGTTTCGCGGGGATCGCGCACACGGGTGAGCGCGGGTGTTACGCTGCCGTCGGAACGGGGTGTGGCGATCTCAGTGCTGCGCGAAGTTGGCGGCGGTACTGCTGCCGAAGGCGTGTTCCCAGTGCGCTCAACCTGGCGACGGGCCTGTGCCAATGCGTCGCGCATCTCTAGTGCGCTTTGCGGGCGCGCTTCGGCGGATATGGCGAGCGCGTGCTCAAAAACGGCGGCAATTGCTTCGGGCACATGGGGCGCGATCGTGCGGATCGGCCGCAGCGAGTCGCCCTGGCTATTTAAAAACCGCGCCATGCGGCTCATTGCATCAGTGGGCAAGGCGCCAGTGAGCATATGATACAGCGTTGCTGCAAGCGAGTACAGATCGCTGCGTGGATCGGGTGCGCCATTGTTGATCTGCTCCACTGGCGCGTAGGGTGGCGTAAAACCATCCACCTTGCGCGCCAAATTTTCGGGCGTTGTTGTTTCCGCGCCATCGATCGGCTCGGCGTTCACGGTCAACCCACCGCGAGCAAGGCCAAAATCGAGCAAGAAGATATCGTAGGTGCTGGTGCTGAGCTTCAGGTTTTTGGGCTTAATATCGCGGTGGATAACTGGTGATGGGCGCGAGTGCAAATAGATTAGCACATCGAGCAACTGATCCGCCCATTTGAGCACCCAGGTGAGCACTTGCGGCGAGGCAAAGCGGTTGCCAAAGCGCGTAAGCTGATTGCCCAGATCTTCGCCGGGGATGTACTCCATTACGAGAAACTGGCCATTGGCCTCGACAAAATGGTCGATCACCTTGGGGAGCGCCTGGTGGCGCAGGCGGGCCAAAATTTGCGCCTCTTGTTCAAATGCGCGGCGGTAGGCCATATTGTCGTTGCTGAAGAGGGTTTCTTTCAGTGCCACCTGGTTCCGCAGCCGCAAATCGTGCGCGAGGTACACCGACCCCATGCCGCCTTTACCGATCTGGTTGGCAATGCGATAACGACCTTGAAGCACTGTACCGGGCTCGAGCATGAACGGGCGTCTTTCTGAGCGACAATGGCGCCATAACCGTGGAGCGGCGCGGCTCCGTCGAAACGCTGATGTTTACGAGTCTATCGTACGCCCCCATTATAGCAAATTCGTTACGGCATCTGGTTGTGTTTACGACGAATGCTCGTAGAAAACCGGCATCAAGGTACTGTATGCCGTACCCTGATGCCGGTAAACTTGTACCTGGCTTGCTGTTTACGCGGGTTATTCGCTTTCGCCGAAGTTGCCGGCGACGAGTTTTTCCAGCGCAATCAGCGCTTCCTGGGCGTCATCGCCTTCAAGCTGGAGTTCAAGGCGGTGCCCCTGACTGACGCCGAGTTTCATCACATCGAGCAGGCTTTTGGCATTACCCGGCCGGCTATCGGGCCGATCGAGGTTGCGGGCGCGGATGCCGGCTTTGAAGCGGCCGGCCGTCTTTACAAACTCACTTGCCGGCCGCATATGCAGCCCAATTTTATTGCGGATCGTAAGCACGCCGGTCAGTCCGCCGGCGGCTGCGGGTGGGGCGCTTGCAGGCTGTGCCGGCGGCGTAGCCGGCGCGATCCCTTTGGCGTCGAGGGCGCGTTCCGCCGCCGCAACTACCTCTTCCAACGTAACGCCGGGCCGAGTAGCCTCAACCGCCGCGACGAGCGCCCCCTCGACAAGCGGCGCTCCGCTGAGATGGAAGCGCACGCCGCTGAGTTCCAGGGCCATCTCAGCGCTCATCACGGCGCTGCCCATATCAACGAGCGCGAGTACGGCTTCGGCGCCCTGGAGCTCGCTAAGCGCCGTCGTAATCACATCGGCGGAGGTGCCGAGATCGCCTTCGAGCGTGCCGCCGGCCGCAGCGATCGGGATCTGCCCTTTCGCCATCTGGTCGGCCAGGGCTTTGATACCACGCGCGACGTCGGCACTATGGGAGATAATTAATAGACCAATCATATGCCTCAGGGGACAAGACGTAGAACGTTAGCTCAGCGCCGTGTCGGGAACCGGTACGGCGTTCCTGCTGAGCAAGGCCTACGCATAGGCTTCAGCCAGAATCTCGATCGGATGCTGGGTTGCAACGCCTGAACCATGCGTAATCTGCCAGCGACACGTCTCGCTGTCGCACAAGGCCAGATCGCTGCCGGAATGCTTCACAAAGTCGAAGAGTCCAGCGCCAACATCCATCCCGATCTGATACTTCTCCTTCTTCAGGCCATAGGTGCCGGCGATTCCACAACACTGGGTATGGCTTTCATCGAGTTGCAACCCCGGTACAAGCGCCAGCACATCGAGCACTGGCCGCCCAACCCGGTGGCCGCGCAACTGGCAAGGCGGATGGTAGGGCAGCGTGCGTGTAATCGGCTTGAAGTCGGTGTTCAGTTCGCCGCGTTCGGCCAATGTGGCCAGGAACTCGAAGATGTCGTAAGTGCCGGCGGCCACGGTTTTGATGTCGTCGCCGTGGAGGCCGATCAGTTCCGGCGCCTCTTCTTTCAGCGTCAGCGTGCAACTCGTGCTTGTGCCGACAATCGGAATGCCCTGCTCGGCATATGCAAGCAGATGCTTGACGTTATACTCATGCAGATTCTGGGCCGCCTTAAAATCGCCGTTTGAGAGCAGCGGTAGCCCACAGCACTTCTGCGGCGGAATGATTACTTCGAACCCATTGCGCTCCAGCACCTTCACGGCGGCCTGGCCGACCCGCGGCTCGTAGTAGTTGGTGCTGCAACCGTGATAGTACACCACCTGCTTTAACGGCCGGAGCGCGGAGGGCTGAGCGCCGTTCGTCGGTGCGGCGCTTTGCTCGGGGTGCTTCGCGCGCCGCATGAACCACGAGCGGAAGGTGAATGTGCTCGACTGGGGCAGCGGTGCGTGGCGATGAATACCCATCACCTGCTCGATGGCCCAGCGTGCCGGCGCGAAGTTCAGGCCGAAGTTGACGAGCGGCGCGTGCGGCCCGCTGCTGAGCCGCCCTACCAACCCGGCACGGGCGATGATCCGGTTGCGTAGCGGCATACCGCGCTCGGCCACGATCTGGGCGCGGGCGCGGGCGTTCAATTCGGCAATCCGCACGCCCGTCGGGCAAACCTGATTGCAGACCCGGCAACCTGAACAATAATCGACCGAGTCGTCGGGGATGGGGTTGCCGCGCTGCTCACCTTCGCGGCGGAAGCGTTGGGCCTGCGGGCCGACATACTTCGGGCCGGGGAATTTATCGGTGACGGCCGCAACGGGGCACGCAGAGGTGCAAATGTTGCACTTGATGCAGTGATCAAGCGATTGGGCTAACGAGAGTTCGATCTGATCCATAGTGATGCCTGCGTATTGCGTATTATGTATTGCGTATTGCCTGGTTCTCTTGTTCCTTGGTTCCTAGGTTCCTTGGTTCCTCACACCAAACCAAGCAGCTTCCCGGCTTTCCAGCCCGTTGCCAGCGCGAGGCCCGCATAGCAGCGCTCACGGATGGCGTCGGCGCCGGCGAGGGCGTTGCCGCCCACGGTGACATTATGGTAGACGACCCGATCCGCCGCGTCGAGCGGGCGCAGATTCGCATTCACGCCAACTCCGGCACGGAAGATCGGGTGACCGTCTTCGGCACGGAAGCGCGGCGCAAACCACTGCTCGCGCCCGTTGGGGGCACGCAGCGGCAGTCCAAGGGCGGTTTCGCGCACGGCGCCCGCGTGGTCGGTGCGCACACCGCCGCCGGCCACGCCGCCCGTGGCCAGCAGGAAATCGGCGGCCTGATGGCGTTGTTCGCGCGCCGCCGCCTCGGTGTAGATCGTCGTCAGGCGTTCGCCCGCACTTTCGGCGCGCAAAACGAGCGAACCGATTTGAAAGCGGCCCCCGGCTGCGGTGATCGCCCGTTCGAAGATCGTGAACAGGCGCATGCCAGGCACGGATGTGGGCAGGGTCGGGATCTCGAAGATCTGCGCGCCACTGAGCGTTTGCAGTTCGGCAACAACGCTGGTGGCATTGTGCAGGCCGAGCACAGCGGGCAGGCCGATCCGGGTTGCATCGCCGCGTAAGGCGCGCAACTGCCGCCCGACATGGACGCGGAAGGCGGGTTGCTCGAAGAGCCGTGCGAACGTCACTGTGCTGAAGTCGAGTTTGCGCTCGATCGGCGGCATGTCCAGGTAGACCCCGCGGGCCGCGATACCTTGGGCGTTCAAGTTTGCTGCTGCCAGGGGCGGGAAGAAGTCGCGCAGTTCGTGGAAGCCGGCAATCAGGATTGGGCCGGGCAGGCGGGCATCGCCGGCAGCCATTGTGGCCGGCATGAGCGCCGTTGGGCGTAATGCGCCCAGAGCCGTGGGCAGCAGTACATTGTGATCCAGGCTGCCGACATATGGGTAACCCGCAGCGGCGACGAGGGCGCGGAAGCGTTCGAGCGCTGCCGTCAACTCAGCGGTGCTCAGCAATGCATAGGGATGGTCGGGCTGTTCTGTGGCCAGCCGAGCGACCGCAGCGCGTGGGCCGGCTTCGTCGGGGGCGCCCCAGACATCGATTGTGCCGCCCATCCAGTGGGTTGTGCCATGGCCCTTCGCCAGCACAAACGGCTTACGGCCTGCTTCAGCGAGGGCTAATGCGCCCATCAAGCCCGCGAGCCCGGCGCCGATGATGATTGTATCGCGCATAGGTATCTCGTAAGGCCGAAGCATTCACTTCGCGAATGCTTCAGCCTTACGCCTTATGATATTCCGTTGCGATCGCCGGGTGCTCGGTAACCATGCCGGGGCCAGCGGTGTCGTTCTCGCCGCGTTCTTCGAGCAGATCGATGCCGAGCGTGTCGTAATAGATAATTTCGTCGAGGCGCAACTGGCGCAACTGATCGCCCCAGAGCACCGGGGTTGAACCCTTCCAGCGCTCCTGGAGCCACTGGCGCAGCAGTGCGCTCGATTGGGCGAGTGAGTCGGCATTGGCGCGCCGGCTAGGTATTTCGGCCCAGAGCGCCACGGCGCGGTAGGTGCAGAAACCGCCCTGGCAGGGCCCCATGCCCATGCGCACATCGCGGCGGATGTCGTCGAGATTAGCCGCGCTGTCGGCCTCGATGGCAGCGACGACACGCTCACGCGTGACCAGTTCACACTCGCAAATCAGGTCGCCGTAACTGTGTTTGCGCTCAACATCGGCAAGTGGTTTGCCCAGCCAGAAGAGGCCTGTGGGGCGTGGGGCGCTCGGCGCACTGGATCCTACAGCGCCGTTCGCGACGGCTGCCGTCGGCTTGCGGCCGCCATACTCCGTTGCCGGCACAGGCAGAATCTCCTCAGCCGTGCGGCAGGGATTCGTATTGCCCAGGCGTTTGGCGATCGCATCGACCGACTCTTGGGCCATCAGGCGATAGGTCGTCCACTTGCCGCCGACGATTGAGAGGATGCCCTCAACACCGTCGCGCTCAGCGTGATCGAGCAATTTGTAGGTGCGTGGAATATCGCGATCACTGACGGCATCGACATCTTTATACAGCGGGCGCACGCCGGCCCAGGCGCGCAAGGCGCGGTACTGCTTGAAGCCGGGGATGAGCTTTTCGCCCTCGTCGAGCATGAACTGGATCTCTTCGGCGTCGATCCCGTAGACATCAGGATCGGGTACGTGTACATCGGTGGTGCCGATCACGGCCACGGTACGGATCGGCACGATAATATCGCCGTCGTCGGGAAGTTTGCAGCGGTTCACCACCGTGTTGATCATCCGGTGGTTCATCGCAACCATGGTGCCTTTGCCCGGTACAACCGTCACCGTTAGCCCGGCCAGGCCGGCGATCTTGCCCGCCCAGGCCCCGGCGGCGTTGAGGATGTAGGCACAGCGGATCTCTTTCTGTTCACCACTGCGCAGATCTTCGACAACTGCGCCCACCACACGGTCACCGATCCGTACCAGGTCGATCACGTTGTGATAGGTGCGAATATCGGCGCCGTACTCGCGGGCCGCGAGTGCCGTGGAGTGGGTGGCGAGGAAGGCGTCGGCGGCGCCGTCCGCCACCTCAAAAACACGCGAAATCTGCGGGTTGAGCACCGGTTCGCGGCGCAGCATCTCGGCGACGCTGATCTCTTGCACCGGCACCTGCGTTTTCTGGCAATTAGTGTAGAACAGATCAGCGTAATCCGGATCGTCCCACGGCGTGGTGACGAAAAAGCCCGAGGTATCTTCAAGGCAGTGTGGCATAATGCGCCGCAAGATGACATTCTCGTGGGCGCACTCGGTAGCCGATTGCGGATCTTTGGTTACATAGCGGCCGCCGGAGTGCAGCAAGCCGTGGTAACGCCCGGTTGTGCCGTGGGTCAGGTCGCCCTTCTCCACCAAGATGCAGCGGATGCCGCGCATTGCCAGATCGCGCGCACAGCCGGTGCCCGTTGCGCCGCCGCCGATCACCAGAACGTCAGTCTCGATGCTTTGCATGGATGCCTCGTCTTGCCCTCACCCCCGTCCCCCTCGCCCACTTGCGGGAGAGGGGGAGCCGCGCCAGCGGCGGGAGTAAGAGGATTAATCCGCCCAATCGAAGGTGCGCGTGACGGCCTTCTGCCAACCGGCGTAGAGAGACTCGCGCTGATCGTCGCTCATCGACGGTTCCCAACGCTTGTCCATGCCCCAGTTGGCCACCATCTCGTCGGTGTTCTTCCAGTAGCCTACGGCGAGGCCGGCCGCATATGCTGCGCCGAGCGCCGTCGTTTCGGCTACCTTCGGGCGCACCACCGGCACGCCGAGGATGTCGGCCTGGAATTGCATCAGCAGGTCATTGTAGACCATCCCGCCGTCCACCTTCAGTTCGGTCAGCGTGACGCCCGAGTCCTTCTCCATCGCATCGAGCACGTCACGGGTCTGGTAGGCCGTTGCCTCCAGGGCGGCGCGGGCGATATGGGCTTTGGTGATGTAACGGGTCAGGCCCACAAATACGCCGCGCGCGTCGGAACGCCAATAGGGCGCGAAGAGGCCGGAGAAGGCCGGCACAATGTACATGCCGCCATTGTCCTTCACCGTACGCGCCAGGTTCTCGACGTCGGGGGCGGTGTTGATAATCGACAGGTTATCGCGCAGCCATTGTACGAGCGAGCCGGTAACGGCAATCGAACCTTCCAGCGCCCAGACCGTCGGCTGATCGCCGAACTTGTAGGCCGGTGTAGTCAGCAGGCCGCTCTTCGAATGGACCAACTTCGTGCTCGTGTTCATCAGCATGAAGTTGCCGGTGCCGTAGGTGTTCTTGGCTTCACCGGTCTGGTAGCAAGCCTGGCCCACAGTTGCGGCTTGCTGGTCGCCGAGAATACCGGCCAGCGGCACGCCGTTGAGCATGCCGCGACAGTTACCATAGACCGCGCTGCTAGGCATAATCTTGGGCAACATCGATCGTGGAATGCCCATAATGCCCATGATCTCCTCGTCCCAGTCCTGCGTTTCCAGGTTCATCAGCATCGTGCGCGAGGCATTGGTCACATCGGTGATATGCAGGCCGCCATCGGTGCCGCCGGTGAGGTTCCAGGCCACCCAGGCATCGATATTGCCGAAGGCAAGGTGTCCGGCATCGGCGGCTTCGCGGGCGCCCGATACATTGTCGAGGATCCAGCGGATCTTCGGGCCGGAGAAATATGTAGCCAGCGGCAAGCCGACCTTGGCGCGGAAGCGATCCTGGCCGCCGTCTTTGGCGAAGCCATTCACCAACAGATCGGTGCGGGTATCTTGCCAGACGATCGCATTGTAAACCGGCTTACCTGTACGGCGATCCCAGACCACCGTCGTCTCGCGCTGGTTGGTGATGCCAACTGCTGCCAGATCGTGGGACGTGATGCCGGCCTTCTCCAGCGCATTGGTGATCACGCCCTGGGTGCGCTCCCAGATCTCGACCGGATTGTGCTCAACCCAGCCTGGTTTGGGAAAGATCTGCTCGTGCTCACGCTGGTCGGCGGCAACAACTTTGCCGTCATGCGTGAAAATCATGCAGCGGGTGCTGGTGGTTCCCTGGTCGATCGCAGCGACGTACTTACTCATGGGGTGAGACTCCTTTGTCTGTTGGGCGAATCACAACTAAGCTTAAGCTTTCTCGACGACTTCGAGCATGACGGTGGCCATCAGGTGGGCCGAGGTGGCGCCGGGATCCTGGTGGCCGATCGAGCGTTCGCCGAGGTAGGAGGCGCGGCCTTTGGTGGCCAGCATTGGAATGGTGGCCTGCATACCTGCTTCGCAGGCAGCGACGGACTTGCGCAACGCAATCACGAAATCGTCGCCGGCGGCGAGGGCGGCCTTGAGCGCATCGACGCCGGGGCCAATGGCGTCGATCATCGTCTTCTCGCCGCGGGTGGATTTACCGCGGGCCTGAATGCCTTCGAGCGCCGCTTCGAGCGCCGCCGCTACATCGTCGGGGCCGAGCTCGAAGCGATCGGCGACAGCCATACCGGCGCGCAGGAAGGCAGTGCCATAGAGCGGCCCACTGGCGCCGCCAACGGTGGAAACGAGCGTCGTGCCCACCGTTTTGAGGATCGCGCCGATGTCTTTATCGGCCACGGTTGGCAGCTTGGCGAGCACAGTGGTGAAGCCGCGGTCGAGGTTCACCCCGTGGTCGGCGTCACCAATCGCCGAGTCGAGCTGAGTCAACTCGTCGCGGCGCTCCTTAATGCGCGCGGCCACCGTTTCCAGAAAAGTAATCACGTGTTGGGCGGTGATTTGCATAATAGTGTCCAGGAGGCGGGAGACAGGCGGCAGGGCGTTCTAAGCGCCTGCTGCCTGCCTCCTGCTGCCTGCCTCTTTTCTACGCTCCCCAGCGCAACGCAGGCGTGAGCACCGGCGCATCCCAGAGGCTAGTCAGTTCATCATCGAGCTTCAGCAGCGTAAAGGAGCAGCCGGCCATCTCCAGCGAAGTGATGTAACTGCCCACCAGGTTACGGGTGATGTTCACGCCCTTGCCTTGCAAGATCTTGGCCAACTCGTTGTACATCACATAGAGCTCGATCTGCGGCGTGCCGCCCATGCCGTTGACAAAGGCAAGCACATTGTCGCCGCTCTGCAGGTGCATATCCTCCAGAATCGGGTCGGCAAGCATGGTGGCCACTTCAGCGGCGCTGGCGATCTTCACCCGTCGGCGGCCCGGCTCGCCGTGAATACCGATGCCGATCTCCATCTCATCGTCGGGCAGTTCAAAGGTGGGCTTGCCGGCATGCGGCACGGTACAACTCGTGAGCGCCATACCCATGCTGCGCCCCTGCGCGTTCACCTTTTCGGCGATCCGTTTCACTTCGGCCAGATCGGCGCCGCCCTCGGCTGCCGCGCCGACGATCTTCTCCAACAGCACCGTTACGCCCACACCACGCCGTCCGGCGGTGTAGAGGCTATCCTTCACCGCCACATCGTCGTTAGTAACGACGACAGCTACTTCAATTCCTTCGGCGGCAGCCAGTTCGGCCGCAATCTCGAAGTTCATGATGTCGCCGGTGTAATTCTTTACAATGTGCAGCACGCCCTTCCCGCCATCGACGGCTTTGGTAGCGGCGAGCATTTGGTCGGGTACGGGCGAGGTGAAAACCGCGCCGGGGCAGGCCGCATCGAGCATGCCCTTGCCGACGAAGCCGCCGTGCATCGGCTCGTGGCCCGAACCGCCACCCGAGATGATGCCCACTTTGCCTTGTACGGGCGCATCGGTACGAACCACAAAATCGGGGTCGTAGTGTACCTTCACCAGGTCGGCGTGCGCGAGGGCAACGCCCTGAAGCGACTCTTTTACGACGTCTTCAGGGTTATTGATCAGTTTCTTCATTGAAGATGCTCCTCCTTGATGTCGGTTATCAGTCGTCAGTCGTCAGTTCGCAGTCGTCAGTCGTCAGTTCGCAGTCGTCAGTTCGCAGTCGTCAGTCGTCAGTTCGCAGTCGTCAGTTCGCAGTCGTCAATCGTCAGTCCTTTGTCAACTGTGTTGAACTGTCAGACTGCTGGACTGCTGGACTGTCAGACTGCTGGACTGTCAGACTGCTGGACTGCTGGACTGCTGGACTGCTGGACTGTCAGACTGCTGGACTGCTGGACTGCTGGACTGCTGGACTGCTGGACTATCAGACTGCTGGACTGCTGGACTGCTGGACTGCTGGACTGCTGGACTGTCAGACTTGTCTACAGACCGAAGATGATGGCGAACACAGCGGCGATCGCGCCGCCAATCAGCGGGCCGACAACCGGCACCCACGAATAGCTCCAGTCGCTGTCGCCTTTACCGGCGATGGGCAGAATGGCGTGGGCGATGCGCGGGCCGAGGTCGCGGGCGGGGTTAATGGCGTAGCCGGTGGGGCCGCCGAGGCTCAAACCGATACCCCAGACGAGGGCGCCGACGAGGTATGGGCCGACGCCGGACGCCGGGCTACCGGCTGTTGCGCCAGTGGCGCTGAAGATAGCGGCAATCACGAAGACGAGCACAAAGGTGCCGATGGCCTCGGTGATGACATTGGAGGTGGGGTTGCGCACAGCCGGGCCGGTGCTGAAACAGGCCAGTTTGAGGCCGGGGTCCTTGGTGATTTCCCAATGCGGCAGGTAAGCGATCCAAACCAGCGTCGCGCCGATGATCGCGCCAATCATCTGGGCGACAATGTGCAAAATGCCGGTCAGCGGGTCGTATCCACCACGAATGACCACGGCAAGCGTCACCGCTGGGTTGAGGTCGGCGCCGGGGCTGCCCAGCGCGGCGGCCGTAAATACGCCGGACATAACAGCGAAGCCCCAGCCGGCCGTAATCACAATCCAGCCGGCATTCTGACCTTTCGACTGGTTCAGAAGTACGTTCGCCACAACGCCGTTACCGAGCAAAACCAGAATCAGCGTGCCAAACAGTTCGCCCAGAAATGATGCGGGCATGGGTGTATTCCTCCTCACAACAGCTACGAAACCAGGGCTGGGCAGAGTACGTTCTCAATCGTGTTCGAACCGTTGAACAGCGCTCGCCGAAAGCGGCGAACCCTCCCGCGCAACGTGGCGCGAGGCCGACGGGGCCACAGTCCTACCATTGCACAATGTGCTGATGAGCCAGAGCGACTGCGCGGCACGCGCGACTCTCGGTTGTTTTACCCCCCTTCGTGGGCATACTCTGAGGTTCAGAGATCTGCCGCAACGTGCAGCCCAAGACGAGATAACTCCACGCTCCATGAGCGCGTAGAAGAGTTTCGCGGTTTCAATTCTAGAATGTTGGGGGGCGGGCCGGTGGAGAGTGGAGTGCCCCTCGTCATTGAGCAGCTAACAGCATCAGGAAACTCTAAAATTCCCTCGAGCACCGCTTGAACGCAACGCTGGGCGAAGACCGTATGCTGCAATGCATACGCCGGGCTAAAATGGATGAGAGCGTTTGTTGTTCTGGATACTCCAATCATAACAAAGGCCCCTAACCCGCGTCAAGCGTGGAAACCGCTATATCAGACGGGCTTTTGTTTCATTAGTGAAACAAAATGTTTCGAGGTTGTTTCACTGATTAAACAAGGTGGGCATAGTCGGCCTGGCCGGTGGAGTGCCCCGGATCAGGGTTCAAACGATCGACCAACGCCTCTTCCAGCACGAGGGCGGCAACCGGTAGGATCGGCACAAGGGCCAGATTATAGGTTTCGCCGGCGGCGCCCTTCAAGCGCAGCACCCGCTGACCGAAGAAGATCAGGGCCGGCAAACTCGCTGGAATAACGCCGAGTACAATCGCTCGGGGCAGCCAATGCCGGCGTGGCAACCGTCCCAGCAGTGCCTGACCGCCCGTAACCAGCGCCAGGGTATTGAACAGGAGCCGGGTATGCTCGGCGGTGCTTTCATTGCGCAGGCTGAGATAGGGAATCTTCGGCCAAAACTGTTTGCTGTTGCCGTGCAAAATGGTCATCACCAGTACATTGCTCAGCACATACCCGATCCGACCGCTCCAAGGTTGCATTGTTTGCATTGGCACCCTACTTTACCCGTCTCACATTCGAAACAGGCGACATCTATCCTTTTTAGGATCTCCATTCATAAGTGTAACACTGCCTGCATGCCTTTCGCAGTTGAAAGCGTTCCACCTTCGGCACTAAAGGCACTACTTAATGCCCCCTTCCGAACTGCTCTGGCTCATTACCTCCGCTCTGCTTGCTACTTGTGCGTTTGGCTTCGCCCTTGTCGCCTGGCGGCGTGAGGGTACCGCTAATATTATTCATGCCACCCCGCCATTCACAGCGCGTGAGGTGGTTGAACAGCATCGCTTTGCGACAATCGGTGCCACCGGTTTTGGTGCGCCGATCGAACTGTACGGTACACTTGAGGCAGACGAAACGCTTCTCTACCTGCTCGGCGGCCTGAGCGGCGGCGCTGCGGTGGTGGGTTTGCTGTTTGGGTTGGGTGTGGTGTAAATCGAGCCGCTGCCGAGCCTGGGTGCGGCGGTAGCGCTTCCTC
>JBBRUG010000046.1:0-24244 GCA_038247995.1 Chloroflexales bacterium
AGGCGCTGGCGCTGGGTTGCGGCCTGGGCGTGGATCTCGCGGGCGTGTTGCGCGAGAAATTGGTTTTCGGCGAGCAGCACGGCGCTGCCGGCAGGCAGATGGGTAAGCAGGGTCTGTCCGGCGGCGGCCGCCGCTTCGCGGAATAAGGGGCCGAAGAAGGCGCGACCCTCGAAGCGTTCGCCATGCGCGAGGTGCTCCACGGCGGCGTCCCACTCGGCGCGCGCTTCGGGGCGCAGGTTGCCTAGATCAAACGCGCGCAGACGCTCAAGTGCCGTATTGCGTCGCCAGAGCGGGATCTCGTGCGGCGGCCCGATCGTAATCGCGTCCAGGCGTTGATCGCTGCGCTGCGTGGCCGGATCGAACGAACGTAGGCTGTCGATCTCGTCGCCGAAGAACTCGATCCGGTAGGGTTGCTCAAGCGCCATTGGCCAGACGTCAACAATTCCGCCGCGCCGGTTAAAGGTGCCCGGCTCGTCGACACTGGGCGCTGGGCGATAACCAAGCTCAACCAGACGGCGCAGCAACCCATCCTGGCTGAACTCCGCGCCGCGGCGCAAGGTCAGCGTGGCATCGGCAAGTTCGGCGGGCGTGAGGGTGGGCTGGAGCAGCGCTTTCACGGGAGCCACAACAACAAGCGGGCCGGCGCTGGGGGTGGCCAATCCCTGTAAGACCAGCAGGCGTTGGCGCAGGACTACCGGGCCGGGCGACATATGTTCGTAGGGCAGTGCGTCACTGGCGGGATACAACGCAACGGCCTGGGCACCGAGCCAGAGGCGCAGGTCGTCGGCAGCGCGTAGGGCCGCGTCGGCGCTGGGCAGGATGTATAACAATGGTTGGGGGTGCAGCCGTGCCAGCCCCGCAACTACAGCAGTGCGTGAAGGAGCGATCAGTGGCCCAACATGCAGCCTGTCCGGATGTTCGGCCAGCGCGTGGGCGAGGTTATGGATTTCGGGTAATGCGCCTAGATCAGCGCCGAGTGCCGTAAGATCGTTCATGCCAACTCAAAGAAGGCCCGATCAGATGATCGGCCCCGTGCATTCTGCTCTGCGGTGTCCCCATGTGTACGCCGCCTGAGCGAGTTATACCACAAAACAGGAGTCAGGAGTCAGGAGTCAGATCAGGGCTGATGCAACGTCAGCGGCAGGCATCCAAACGCCCGCACCCCCTGCCCCGCTCCCTGAACGGGAGCGGGGAGGGGGTGCGGATGGCGCGGATCTCAGACGTTGCATCAGCCCTGGGAGTCAGATGGGCAAATATCAGCGAACTGGTGGCCTGGAAATTGCAAAACTTTAGGCATCTCATCAATTAAAATAGGATTAAAACGGAGGATATAGTGATGAATAGTGCCAATGAGACCCATACGCTAGAGTTACTAAGACGCACGGATGACGGCTTCGAAGAGTGGTTTTGTACGACGTGCGGGCGTCATATGACGCTACGTAATGAGCCAACGTTTGCGCAGGTGATCTTTGCGGAAGGTGATCCGCAGGCGAGCCACAGCAATTACGCCGAGGGCATGCAAGCCGAAGCGCTGGCGCCCCTGGTAGTGGAATTGAGGCCTGTAGTGGCGTTGGTCGAGCGCCAGGTGGGCATGGCGGGCGCCGACAGCACCTTGTTGGAGGTGAATGCATTTATTGATTTTGGCGATCCAGAGACGAGTGACGGCCTCGCACCCTGGATTGCGTTCCTCAAACGGCTTGGTTAAGCGCTTAACTTGCTTCCACACTCAGCGGCGGCCCAGGCACTTCTAGGAAGATCTGCCGCTCGGGAATGCGCAGAATGCCGCTCAAGCGGTAGCGACCGTCCGTTTTCGGCAGATCGACGACTGCGCTGACCTGCTGTTCGGGCGTTTCTACCGCAAGTTCGCCTTCCCGGGTGGCCAGCACCTCAATATGCCCGGTGTCACGATGGCGGGCGAGGATCTGCCAGACGTAGAGCGCAGGCCCCACTGCGCCGATAATCTGGAATTGCAGCTTCACGCGCAATTGATCATCGCCCTGCGGCTGTGACAGCGTTTCGCCGGTCAGGCGGGCGTTGGCGGGCTCCAGGGGCGCTGCGTCCGTGTCTGGCGCTGCCGGTGCATGATCGGGAAGGCGCCGCGTGACGCTGGTATGGGCAGGTGGTAACCCGGCGGTCGCGTCGGTACGTAGATCGGCATGCTGCTGGATAAAGGCGAGCAACCCCTGCTCGTTCCAGCTATCCCACTCACTGTGCGCCCCGTCGCGGGCGTGAAAGATCTCCAGTTTCCGCACGCGCCGATCAGCCCGGATATTCAGGCGGATCGTAAAGCTTGTGGTGCGCTGCCGCTCGTCGGACGGCGCTTCCGTGGTTGCGGTCGGGGCTGTCGTCGCGAGGGGGCGTGCCCCGGCCTGATCGGCAACGTGCTTGCGGGCCGCTTCAACCCAGCCGAGCGCGCTAATTCGTTCGGCATTCATGCCCCTTTTGGCGATGATCCGCGCCAATTGCGCCGGCGTGCATGCGGCTAGATCGGCGAAGCTGATGATCCCGGCGCTCTGCAATTTGTGCTCGCTGCGCTCGTCGAGTTCAGGCAGTTGGCTGAAATCGTCGACGGGCGTCGGGTGGGTTACGGCGTTGGGTTGGCCGATTGCGACGATTGGTTCCGCTTCAACTTTAACCAGGGGGAACGGCACCGGCGCGGGAACGTTGAAGTCGGGGATCATGCCGCTGAGGGTGAAGGCGTGCGGGCAACTCGCGTTCGGCCCCATGCCGTAGCGAGCAAAGGCGCGCCAGATCGCGGCGTGGCTGGTGGTATAGGTTGCGGCGCTGATGATCCCGGCACTGGAGCTGTGATCGAGCGCGCGCAGGATCGCGTCGCGGGACTGCAAAAAGGTTGGGTTGGCCGGCATCAGTTTCAGGGCGTCCATCACCAGTTGCAGGCAGAGCGTCTTATCGATCGTTCGGCTTAGTTCCATCAGCGCCGCGCACCAGATCTCGCCGGACGCGTGAATGCCGCGAAACTGGCCCTGGCCGAGGTTGCCGAAGTGCGCCGGATACGCACTGGTGTAGGGCGCACTCCGAATTCCGTCGGCGTTACCCACCACCCACGCTCCGACGACGTTCGTCTCGGCGGCGATACAGGCAAAGAAATCGCTGCTTCCTTCTCCGAAAGCCTGACTCTGCACGGCGTCAAGTGCGCGGTCATTCAACGGGCCGCCGACAAGCCGGTTGGTGACACCGTGGGTATATTCGTGATAGATCACGGTGGCATCGAGGGCGGTGTGTCGCCCCGTGCTGCTCACCAGGCCCGTGCGCATGATCGGGCTGCGCCCATCGACAGAGGTTGTCATTGTCGCCGTGCCATTGACAAAGCCGGAGTAGACGCGTGCATCGACCGGATCGCTCGGCAGGCCGCCAGGGCTGGTGTTACGCACCTGAAAGTTGCCGTCGGCCTCGCGGAAGCCCAGCATGTAGAAGAAGTTGTGCATACAATTGACATAATAGAAAAGGTTAAGGATGCGCTGGGCGTTGCCGGACGGCAGACGTGGGTTGAAAACGACGGCCCCATCGATCACGGTACCGCCCACCGTCGGGCCATTGTCATCGAGGTGCGCATAGGCGTTATTGCCGTCGGCGACATCGAAATCGACCCAGGTGCCGGGAAAGCCGGGGGGCAGATCGGCGGGGATGGTCAGACCATAGGTTTCGCGCGGCAGCGGAAAGGCGACGAACTGGCGGGGTGTGTCGCCGTGCTTGAGGTACACATTGCCCTGTGCAGCGACGTGGTGGACGAGTTGGTGGCAGTAGAGTAAGTCGCCGGTCGCCGCATCGACCAACACGCGATACTGCTCGCTTGCGTCGGGCAGGGTCAGAACAACCTCCCAAGCGAGGTCGAGGGCCGGATCGTCGTGGAACCAGACGAGGCCGGCGCGGGGCGGTTCGGCAAAGGGGCCGGGGCTGAGCTGGGTGAGCTGATCGGCGCGTTCGGCGGCGGACGAGATGATCGTCGCGCCATACCCGGCTAGTTGCAGGCGCGGTGCTTGGAGCGGTTGGCCGAACTGATCATACTCCGCTTCGGCAGCAGGTTCCTGCGGCGCAGCAACATAGCGCGCCGCGATCAGGGTAGCCGTATCGGCACCGATGGATGGAGTCGGATCTTGCTCCTGATCGATGCTGACACTCTGGCCGAGGGTGCCTTCGATCGCGCCCTGCGGGTTAAACTGCACGGCCTGATTGGCCTGAAAGATCGGAATACCCTTGTAGAGTTGCTGTACGTGGACGGCTGCGGCGCCACTGCTTGTCGTCTGCACATGCGGGTCGGGCTTGAACTCAGTGGGTTGGGTAGGGGCAAAGCCCAGCGTATCGCGGAACCCACCGAGGTATTCGACAGCGCGCTGTACATAATCGCCTGGATCGGCGGGAGCAGCGCCAAGTATTTCGGCTGGGTTACCGGTAACGGCATCAAAGCTCACAATGTGCGCCTCAGGTGTGCCGGGCAACACACGGCCTTCGCGGACCGCAAGCGCGCGCAGATTGGCTTCGCGCTCCGGCGTCAGCCGTTGGCCGCTGAATGTGCGGCGATCAAACTCGCGGCTCATACGCCCTCCTTGTATCTACGCCCCCTCCTTCGCAGGCGAAAGAGGGGGCGTGCAATGGATTCGGCTACGTGCGCGCGATAGGCCTACACTGGATAGACCATGTAGCGCATTGGGATGCCGTGGAGCCACTGGGCGGGTACGGGAGGCGGGAAGTTCGGCGGCGCCGGGGCAAACCAGGGCCGATCAGGATCGAGATCGTGATGCCAGGTTGCAAAGGCGGCGTAGGGCTGGGCCATGCCCACGATATCCGAGGTGATGTTGACTTCGTAGAGCTCGGCCTGAGTAACGGCGGGGGCGTTCATAAAAAGCGAGAAGAGGATGAAGGTAGGCGCCGGAGCCGACAAGGCCGGGATATCGACGTTAAAGCTCGGGCCGGCGATGCCCGTTGTCAGGTTCAACTGGTTGAAACGCACCCGCAGATGCCGCCCGCTGAGTTGCGTCGTAGCGGGCACGATGAAGCCGTTGGCGATATCGACGCGCGGATTAATCCATTGCACGGCCTGGAGCATCATCGGCCGACCGGCGGCGACCAGCTTGTGTGGGCCGAAGGGCGGGCCGCCGGCCAGTTGAATTGGCGAGAGGGCGACGATATCGTAGCTGACATAGGTGCCGTGCGTGATCGTGCCGATGCCAACGGTAGCGCCGTCGAGATCTTCCTGGGCCTTCTCCTGCACATACTTGTCGCCGCTAGCGAGCAAGGCTGCCTTGTAACTGTTGCTCCAGCGTTGCGCCGCGTTCAGATCCTGGGCGCTCGGCGTGATCGTCGGCCCATCAATGACGGCGCCTAGTTCCTCAGCGGTGACGACACGCAAACCGGACGGGCTGACTGCGGTATCGACCGCTTTGCCATTCGTCGGGGCTGGAGTGCCTACCCGGTGGGCGCGCAATTCCTCTTCCGTCCTGGTCTCAGTTGCTACTGCCACAGTCTTCGTCCTTTCTGCATACATGGAGGGATCGCTTCCTAGAACCTCCATATTCGCTGCCATGCAACAGGTTCACGGCACTGAGCAGCCTACGTAGCCCCGCTTAAGCGGCGCTTTATTTGCACTTAGGTAGAACAATGCTGGGGTTAAGTGCGATCGGGGGACTTAATTGGATGGGCCTACGGGATTAATTCCAATCGACTCATCGCATGAGGGAGGGAGGGAGGGAAATGCAAAAGGCAAAAGGCAAAATGTACCACGCACTACGCACTACGTACCGCGCAAAGCATGGGCGGACATGTGGGGTCGCTCATACGGCGGGGGCTTGCCCGCTTCATACATATTCATGGCGGCGGATCTGGTCGGCGAGGCGGATCGTGCTGGGAAGCGGTTCGACGCCAAGTTCGTCGGCAAGGGCTTTGATGCAGGACTGGTATTGGCGCAGTGCCATGTGGTGCTGGCTTTGGCGACTGTAGCAGCGCATCAGGCGGCAATGGGCGTCTTCGCGGCAGTTGTCGCGGGCCAGGATCTGTTGGCAGAGCGTTGCACAGGCGCCGTACTGGCCCTGGCTGAAGTAGATCTGGCCGAGCCGTTCGAGCATGTCGAGGTAGGCCAGGCGTAGTTGCTCGCGCTGCAGCATCGGCCAATCCTCGTAGGGGTCTTCGGCCATGAAGTCGCCCTGATAAAGGCTGGCGGCTTGCTCGTAGCCGGCGACGGCGGCGCTAAAAAGGCCACTTTCTTCGTGCTGCCGCCCGGTCGCGACGAGGCGTTCAAACTCGCCGATATCAAGCCAGAGGGCTAGATCCGGGTTGAGCCTGTAGGTGGCGTCATCGCGTTGAAAGAGCACAATCGGCTGATCGGTGACGCTGCGGAAGGCTTGACGCAGACCGTGCATGGCGACGTTCAAGCTGTTGCGTGCATCTTCCGGGCTGGCTTCGGGCCAGAGCAGATCCATGAGTACGTCGCGTGGCGTCGGGTGGTCGTGATGCACGAGCAGGTACTTCAGCAGCGCGCGTCCGCGTCCGCTTGGCCAGTTCACAATTGGGTCATCGTTCAGGCTGATCCGGAAAGCTCCGAGTACATACGCGATCAGGTTCAGCGGGGTTGCCTGCCGGTCTGCATCGCCTGCGTTGGTTGCGAGTTGCGGCTCGGAGCGGGGCGCGATCATACGTTCCGGCGCGGTGATCTGCGGTGAACTGGAGTCGTCGACCAGGGTAAAGAGATTGGCCGATCCTTCAAGCGGCGGCGGCACCGTGGGCGGTGTTGCCGCCTCGGGGCCTTCGACCCGCGTAAACCCGAAGCGACGCAGCAATTCCTGCCAGATTCGGGGGCGCGCGGTTGGCTCGGTGGGGGGGGCGAATGCGGGCGCAGGGAGCTTGAGCATCAGGGGCGTTGCAGTCCAGGGACGGAGGCTGAGCAGTTGTTCGTTGATGCTGAGCGGCGCAGCAAAAAGCTGGTGTAAGCGCTCGTGGAGCGTCTGTTCAGCCTGTTCCACGGCGAAGTAGGCCTGGCGGTGTTCTTCGCGGCGTTCGCCAAGCGTACGGCGCTGGCTCAAGAGCAGATTCACCTGGCCGAGTATCGTGCCCAACTGCTGTTCGTCGGCGGCGGCAGCGGCCTGGAGGGCGCGCTCAAGGTAGATCATGGCGCCGGCGAGGTTGCCGTCGCTGAGGGCTAATTCCACTAGTTGCCAGGCCGCCCAACCCATATGCCATGCAAGGCCGGCAGTTTCGGCATGGGCCAGGGCGGCTCTGGTGCGCTGATGCGCCTGTTGTGCGTCACCCTGCCAAAGCGCCAGGGTGCTTTCCGCCAGCAAGCTCTGGCACGCGCCGACAGCATCGTTATGCAAGGTGAAACTGGTGGTTGCGGCCGCGAAGCCACGGCGGGCTTGGGCGAAGTCTTGCTGTGCTGCGGCGATCTCGTTCTGCGTATAGAGCAGCCAGGGCCAGGCGTGCAGAATGGGCGTAGGTGTACGTTCCAACCACCGGCCGAGGGTACGCCATTGTCCGAGCCGCATCATGCGGTCGAGCGCGCTGTTGATCACGGTGGCGGCCTGTTCATGCGCGCCAAGTTCCTGGTAGAGATCAACGGCTGGAATCAGCGCACCCTGATCCACGAAGGTGTCGGCGGCGCACGTCAGGGCGTCGTTGGAGGCCTGCTCGCCGGGCCGTAACAGCCGTGGCAAAATCGTCTGCCAGACATCGCGCAGGCGTTGCCAGCCATCGGCGAGCGGTAGCAACCAAACTGAGTCCGGCGTACAATAACCGAAGTTCGTGCCGGACAAATCGGGATGCGTGTAGCCGAGCCGGCGGCTAAAATCCAGTGCGGCATGGCCGCTGGGGCTATCCATTCCATACACCGCCCGGGCGATGTGGCCAAGCAACTGCTCGGCGCCCGACGAGCGCTCGATGAGCGTGGTGGTCGTAGTTTCGCCCAGGCGACCAGCCATGCGAAAGAAGCTGTAGAGGTTGCCGGCGCCCCCGGCGAGCAGCGTTCCCGCTCGGCGCAATACGCTGTTTGGCAAGTAGCAGCCGACACTCGTGGCGAGTTCCTGGATCTCGGCGGGGTTGATGCGTAGGCTGAATGCATTGTAGGTCACGGTTTCACGCGGCAAGGCCGGGCGGGGAAGTTCCTGCCGGGTAATCACAATCCAGGGATGGGCGCCGATGAGCCTGCTCAGGATGTAATTACTCAGCAATCCCAGCGTGACGCTGGCTGCGTTGAGTTGTTCGGCGTGTTCCAGCACCAGCACACAGTGCTCAGGTAAGGTACACGCCAGTTCCTCGGCAAAAACCTGGAAGATCGCCGGCCAGGCATCGTGGAGCCCGGCAGACTGCGTGAGGGCTGCGGTGGTTTGCGCGCCGATGGTCGGATTCAGGCGTTGGGCTGCGGTGAGCAAGCTGTATAACAACACGGCCAGGTCGTGATCTTCCGGGCCAAGGGTCACCCAGAGCGGTTCGCCGCGTTGGGCGCGTAGCGTCGTAGCCAGGGCTTCCGGTAACAGCGACCCCGTCGGCGCAGTGATTGTCGTTGCCCCGTGCGCACAAGCCTTCGCCAAGATTTCACGCCATGGCGCAAATACCACACTGCATGGCGCCACAGTCTTCGCGGCGAGTAACATATGGTCACCTCATCGCGGCAAGCTACGCGCCGTTGGCCGGGCAGCGTACGGCGGTGCGCTGGCTATGGTATGGGCTGAAGGTCAGTTCAGGGCGAGCTGCCGATCAAGGCGATGGGGCGTAAGGATCAACCGCAGGACTCGACGATCCGCCGCCGGTGGTTGTGAAGCGCGGCAAGGTGCGGATGTGGCACTCTAATGCGGGATTGGATGCGTGGTGTGGTTATGGCTCTCATTAGTATAGCTCAGCGCTTGGCCTCGGTCAACGGGAAATGGTTTACGACCAGTTAGGATGATCCGCGCTTGACATCTCCAGAGGCGGCGCGTATAGTGCATGCACGCTTGTCCGGATCCTGATGACTGAATTTTGATGATTGCATCCTTATGTATAGCATACCCAATTAGGGGCGAACAGATTGTATGGGCGATAAACTAGTCATCGTCGAGTCGCCGTCCAAGGCGAAGACGATCCAGAAATATCTTGGGCGAGGCTATCGGGTGACGTCGAGCATGGGCCACGTGCGCGACCTACCGAAGAGCGATCTTGCCATCGATATCGAGCACGACTTTGCACCGTCGTATGAGATTACGAAACAGAAGGTCGTGAGCGAGTTGCGCCAGGCTGCGCGCAACGCCGACGCGATCTATCTGGCGACTGACCCGGATCGTGAGGGTGAGGCGATCGCCTGGCATATTGTCCAGGCCGTCAATGCACCCAAGCGCACGCCGATCCATCGCGTCGTATTCCATTCGATCACGCGTGATGCCGTGCAGCAGGCGATTGCCAACCCCCGTACGATCGATGTCAACCTGGTTGAGGCCCAACAGGCCCGCCGTGTGCTCGACCGAATCGTGGGCTATCAGCTTAGCCCGCTGCTCTGGGATAAGGTCAAACGCGGCTTGTCGGCCGGCCGCGTACAATCGGTAGCCGTGCGCCTGATCGTCGAGCGCGAGCGCGAGGTTGAAGCCTTCGTACCGGTCGAATACTGGTCGATTGAGGCCGATCTGATGCAGGCGGGCAAGGAAGCGCAAGCCTTCCGCGCAAACCTGATCGAGCGCGCCGGCAAAAAGCTCGATAAGTTCGCCGTGGCGAACCAGGCGCAGGCCGACACAATCGTGAGCGACCTTGAAGGCGCTGCGTACGTTGTCCAGAAGGTGACGCGCAAAGATAAGCGCCGCAGCGCCGCACCGCCCTTCACCACCAGTACGCTCCAGCAAGAGGCCGGGCGTAAGCTTGGCTTTAGCGCCAAGAAAACGATGACCCTCGCCCAGCGGCTTTATGAAGGCATCGATATCGGCGGCGACGAGGGCACGGTGGGCTTGATTACCTACATGCGTACCGACAGCACAACGATTGCCTCCGAGGCTCAGGCCGATGCGCGCCAGGTGATCGAAAAGCGTTACGGGAAAGAGTACCTACCCGAGCGCCCGCCGGTGTACAAGTCGAAGGCCAAGGGCGCCCAGGAGGCTCACGAGGCGATCCGGCCCACCAGTGCGGCGCGCGTTCCCGACCAGGTGGCGAGCAAGCTTGATCGCGATCTGCTGCGCCTCTACGATCTGATCTGGAAGCGCTTTCTCGCCAGCCAGATGGCCCCGGCGGTGTTCGATAGCACTACGGTGGATATTGATGCCTGGACGACCGACGACCGACGACCGACGACCGACGGACAGGAAGCCGTCACACCGTCGTCTGTGGTCCGTGGTTCGTCGTCCGCTACAGCTCCGTATGTGTTCCGTGCCACCGGCAGTGTGCTCAAGTTCCCCGGCTTCCTGGCGGTCTACAATGTCTCCCTGGACGAAGGTGAAGAAGACGAAGACAGCGAGCGACGCTTACCGCTGCTGAACGAGCGCGATCCGCTCGATCTGTTGACCCTGCTGCCGATTCAGCACTTCACCGAGCCGCCGCCGCGCTTCACGGAAGCCAGCCTGGTGAAGAAACTCGAAGAGTTGGGCATTGGGCGGCCTTCGACGTATGCCTCGATCATCTCGACCATTCAGGATCGTGAATATGTTGATCTGACCGAGAAAAAGCTGTTGCCCACAACGCTGGGTCGCGTCGTGACCGACCTACTGGTGACCCACTTTGCGAACATCGTCGATTACGACTTTACTTCGCAGATGGAGCAGCAACTCGACGATATCGCCGAGGGCGAGAAGCAATGGGTGCCGGTGCTGCGCGCATTCTACGGACCGTTCCAGGCCACCCTCGCTGACGCAAAAACCCAGATGCGCAACGTCAAGCGCGAAGAGATTGTGACTGAACTGGGTTGCCCTAAGTGCCAACAGGGCTTCCTGGCGATCAAGTTCGGGCGTAACGGCGAGTTCCTCTCCTGTACGCGCTACAGCAAAGACGGTGGCCCCGACTCGTGCGATTTCACGAGCGACTTCCATCGGGACGGCGACGGAAAAATTGTGCTCGACAAAGCGAGCGCACCGGAAACCTCGGATGTGATGTGCAACATCTGCGACCGCCCGATGGTGATCAAAAAGAGCCGTTTTGGGCCGTTCCTGGGTTGCTCAGGCTACCCGGAATGCTCGAATACCCGTCGAATCGGCAAGGACGGCAAGCCGGTGCCGCTGCCGCAGCCAACCGGCGTGGCCTGCCCGAAATGCAACGAAGGCGAGTTGATGGGGCGTCGGGGCAAGTTTGGGCGCCCGTTCTATGGCTGTTCGCGCTACCCCAAGTGCGATTATGCAACGAATAGCCTGGAGGAAATGGCCCCGGTGACGGTGAGTGCCGAGGCGCCCCAGGCGGTGAAGAAACCGACAGCGGCGAAAAAGCCGGCGGCGGTGAAGAAACCGACAGTGGTGAAGAAACCGGCCGCCAAAGCGCCGGCGAAACGCACCACAAAAAAGAGCGCTTAAAGCAAAAGGCCGGGAGCACAGCTCCCGGCCTTTTGTATTTAGGTGAACAGTGGCACCGGATTCAGGGCGGCCATTGCTGTGTCGAGTTCGTCGTGCAAACCGGGTTGCAGCCGTGCCGCGGCATCAAGCACCTTCGGCAACAGGTGAATATCGCCGGGGGTGTTCAAGAAAATCCCTGGGCGCCGCAACACCCAGTGAACAGCCGTGTCAATGTCGGTTTGCGCAGTGAACGGCTCATACCACGTGGCGGCGCTGCGCTCTGCGTCTCCCCAGGGGCCGCGCGTGCAGGACTTGATCGTCTGTACCGCCACCTTACGTTCCGTACACAGCGCCATCAGCGACTCAAAGTCGTTGCAGTAGGTCGCGTTCTGCATCATGGCGTAGTTATAGGGCAGCAACACCGAGTCGAAGTCGTAGCGTTCAAGGCTGCGACGATGCATCCATCCGACGACCGTGTAGTGACCGGTGACGCCGATCTGGCGCGTTAAGCCTTGCTCTTTGGCCTCGATAAAGGCGTCAAGCGCGCCCCCCGGCCCCAGCGCCTGCTCCCACTCATCGGGTTTCACCAGCACATGCATCTGCCACAGATCAACGTGATCGGTGTGCAAGAGTTCCAGTGAGCGTTGGAGATGTTCCTTCGCACCCTGATAGGTGCGGGCTTCACTCTTCGTGGCGAGAAAAAACTGATCGCGGTAGCGATCCATCCAGGGGCCAATCCGCCGCTCGGATTCACCATAACTATTGGCGGTGTCGATGTGGTTCACGCCGCGATCCAGCAGCAGTTCCATCGTGCGGTCGGCTTCAGCCTGGCTTACCCGGCCGAAGGCCGCGGCCCCAAAGATGGTACAACTACTCAGATGCCCGCTGCGTCCAAATGGCCTACGTTCGATCGCATTCATCGCTGATCTCCAACTAAACGCATCAGGCTGCGCCGAGGGCTTGATCTTCGCCAGGCTGATAGCCCATTTTGATCCAGCCTTTTTTGATCGCATAGATCACGGCCATCGTGCGGTCGTTCACCTGGAGTTTTGAGAGGATCGAGGTGATATGGTTCTTTACGGTTTGCCCGCTGATGCTCAACTCATTGGCGATCTCTTTATTGGAGAGGCCGCGGGCGATGCAATCGAGGATCTCGATCTCGCGTGAGGTGAGCGGCGCAAAGAGCGCGCTGGTCTGCTCGTCTTCGGTGGCGGCCAGTTCGCGGAACTGATGCAAGACGCGGGTGGCGACATTAGGTTTGGCCAGCACCGCGTCGTTGATCAGGTAGCGCCCGGCGGCGACATTACGAATAAAGTAGAGCAGTTCTTCGGGATTGACATCCTTGGAAGAATAGGCCGCCGCGCCGACCTTGATCGCCTGGAAGAGTTGATCGTCGTCTTCATACACACTGAGGACAATAATCCCGATCCGCGGGTCGCGGCGCTTGATCACCCGCGCCACTTCCAGGCCGTTCAAACCGGGCAAATTAATATCAACGAGCACCACATCGGGTGCCAGAAGTTCGGTGAGTTTTAGCGCCTCCTGACCATTCTCCGCCTCACCAACTACTTCCAGATCGTCGGCATCCTCAAGACTCCAGCGAATGCCCTGACGAAAAAGCGGGTGGTCGTCAATGATCAGAATTTTGGTGCGTGGTGGTTGAGACATCTTGCCTCCTCACAACTATAGAGTGTCCTTAGTTTTCTCGCTCAGAAACGGGGTTGGAGCGGCAGGCTCACCGTCACATCAGTGCCGTGGCCCGGCCGTGATGTAACGACAAAGCGGGCGCTAATCAGTTCGGCGCGTTCGCGCATACTCGTCAACCCCCAACTCTCACGGCCGGCCCGGCGGGCCACAACCCGGGTATCGAAGCCGGGGCCTTCGTCGCGGATGGTAAGCGTGATCTGGTTCTGGCGTGCCGTCAGCGTGACATGTACGGCGCTGCCACGCGCATGCTTGCGGGCGTTTTGGAGTGATTCCTGCACAATCCGATAGAGTACAATCTCGGTTTCGGTGGGCAGGCGCGGCAGTGCATCGGCCTCAAAGCTAACCGACGCGCTTACAGCGTCGCGGTAGCGCCGAATATACTCGCCAAGCGCCACGATAAGCCCCTGTTCGTCGAGTTTGCCGGGGCGCAGGTCGGCGATAAACTGGCGCACCTCGCCGAGGCCTTCATGTGAGGCGTCGCTGAGTTGGCTCAACACCTCGCCGAGCCGTTCGAGACGCTCGCTTTGGAGCAGCGTCCGGCAGTGTTCGAGGCCCATCATCGAATTAGCGAGCACCTGGGCTGGGCCGTCGTGAACTTCACGGGCCAGGCGGAAGCGCTCTTCTTCGCGGCCCATAATGGCCTGGGCGCGCAGGGCTTGAACCCACGGATCAGCCACATCACCCTCAGCGCTGCCGCTCAGGGTGGTGCTACTCATATCGATCTGACGCACGAGTTGGTCGAGTTGACGGACGGCGCGGCGCAGGCCTTCATGTTCGCGCTGCAGCGTCTCGTAAGTAGTGCGGAGTTGGAGGAGGCGTTGGGCTGCCGTCGGCGATTCAGGCAGGCCCTGGTCGGCTGCAAAACGCTGCTGCATATTTGCTTCGTCGAGCTGACGCTCCGCCTGACGTAGTTCAACCTCAATCGTCGTGAGCCGTTGGGCTGCGGATTGATGGAGGGCACGCAGGCGATCAAGCTCCTCGGCAACAATGGCGTGTGCCGACGCAAGCAGCGCCGATGGCTCCGAGCTCACAGCAGGCTCCCATCGTTGTAATCGGCATGGTTGATAGACAAAGTATAGCATACCGATGAACATAACGGCAACAGTTTGCCGGATTCGGAGTAAAAAATTATGTCATTACATACGAAGATATGTAGTAGTTGTGGGGCTGTCCTGGGCGACCACGAGGGTCGCCCGTACGCGGCGGGCGGCGGGCGGCGGAGCGATGTAGGGGCAGCCCCATGTGGCTGCCTGCATGGGCGACCACAAGGGTCGCCCGTACGGGACGCAGGCGGCGGGCGGCGGGACGCAGGCGGCAGGCGGCGATCATCAGCTATCCGCCATGATTGGTCGTCGGTCTTCCAGGGTTGAGTTTCAATACTTAGAAACCGAATAAGTTGCACAAACGCATCGAAACTGTCGTATAATGAGGTAACCGGAGTTATATGTACATTATTCCCGCGTTCGCCGCGTCTCTCCCTGGATCGATTTGCCCATGAGAGGAGCCGTCCGATGCCCGAGTTAATTCCACTGACCCCTGCCGGTACCGATGCGCCGCGTGAGCCTTTTAAAGAAGGTAGCTGTAAATTACACCCCCAGACGATGTGCCCAGCTTTTGGCGCGTTACGGGTGCTTTCGCGCATTGAGGGCGCCCAGCCGACGATGGTGACCGATACCGGTTGCCTGTATGGCCTGACGTTCGTGACCCACTTTTATGCCGCCCGCAAGAGTATTATTGCGCCGCAACTTGGCACGGCTGAGCTATCGAGCGGGCAGGTGCAGGAGGCGGCGAATGCCGCGATCACCGAGGCGGCCAAAGAACAGAATGTCAGTGTTATACCGGTGATCTCGCTCTGTGTCGCCGAGACGGCGGGCCTGGCCGAGGAGTTGCTGCCTACCGAGATCGACGGGAAGCCGGTCGTGCTGGTGCGTGTGCCGGCCTATGCGATCCACTCGCATCCCGAGGCGAAAGATATTGCGCTGGCCGCCGTGATGCGCCGCTTTGTCGAGCGCCCCGAGCAGCCGGAAGCGCATAGTCTGGTGCTGCTCGGCGAGGTGTTTCCCGCCGACCCGCTGATTATTGACGGTGTGCTGCGCAAGATGGGCGGACGGGTGCTGACGACGCTGCCGGGGCGCCATGTGGATGAACTGAAGTTGGCCGGACACGGCGCGGCGGTTGCGGCGCTGCACCCCTTCTATCGCGAGACAGTGGCCCTGCTGCGCGAGCGTGGCGTCGGTGTGGTGAGTGGCGCGCCGGTGGGCATGGCCGGCAGTGCGGCCTGGTTGCGTGCCGTTGGTGAAGCGCTCGATCTCGACGAAGCTGTGGTCGAGCGGGTGGCCCAGGAAGAAGAGGCGACGGTACGCGGCTTTTTGGCCGCCCAACCGCTCAAAGGCGCGACGATCCTGGTCTCGGGTTATGAGGGTAACGAGATGCTCTACGCCCGCTTACTGGTTGAAGCCGGCGCACACGTGCCCTATGTGAGTACGAGCATTGGGCCGAGCATGCTTACCGCCGGCGACGAAGCCTGGCTGAAGGCGCATGGCACCGAGACGATCGTCTATCGCAAAGCGATCGAGGACGATCACGCCGCCATGGCGCACTGGCGCTTCGACCTGGTGATCGGCACGACGACCCTGGCCGCCTATGCGAAAGAACGGGGCATCCCTTCGGTCTACTACACAAACATGCTCAGCGTGCGCCCGCTCTTCCTCGCCGGCGGCATGATCGCCAGCATCAGCTTTGTGAAAGAGTTGCTGGAGCGTAAGCCGCTGTATGCGAAGATGCTGGACTTTTTTGGCGACGAGGAAGCGGTGAAAGGGTGACAGAGTGACACGGAGACACGGGGACGCTTGACGATAAGCAATATCACCTTGTTACCCCTTCACCTTGTTACCCCTTCACCTTGTCACGATGGAGCACATTCATGGCGATTACGCTCATCCGCGATATTTCCGATACGAGCAGCTATTGGGGCGCAAGCTGGGTATTCGGCTGTTTTCCTGATCTGCATGTTATTTGTGATGCGCCAATCGGGTGTTATAACCTGCTCGGGATGGCGGTTACCGATTATACCGACGCATTGCCGCATATGGCCAACCTCACGCCGACGTCCATCCGCGAAGAGGATGTGATTAACGGTACGGCCAAGGCGCTCATCCGCACGATTGACGACCTGCGCACCCTTGGCCACCTGGAAGGCAAGCGCCTGATGGTGATCTCGACGGCTGAGAGTGAGATGATCAGCGCCGATCATACGCAACTGGTGGCGCAGATCGATCCGGAGGCGCGCTTCTTCTGGAGCCAGTCGTTGGAGCAGGATGAATGGCTGGGCCGCGATCGGGCGCTGCTGTTCGCCTGGAACGAATATGGCAAGCCGTTTGTCACGCCCGGCGCGCCGCCAAAAGCGCCGAATCTGGTCAATATCATCGGGCCGTCACTGGGTTGTTTTAATGCGCCCTCCGATCTGCACGAACTGAAGCGCCTGATTGCCGGAATTGGCGGCGAGTTGAATCTGGTCTACCCCTACGAAGGCAGTGTTGCCGCCACGCCGCGCCTGGCCGACGCAGCGGTAAATGTGGTGCTCTACCGCGAGTTTGGCTCAATGCTCGCCGAAGATCTGGGCCGGCCGATGCTCTACGCGCCGTTCGGTATCTTTGGTACTACAGCCTTTCTGCGCGAGCTTGGCGCGCTGATCGGCACACCCCCCGAACAGGTTGAAGCATTCATCAACCACGAGAAGCGCACCACGCTCCAGCCGGCCTGGGATCTGTGGCGCGGCCCGCAGAGCGACTGGTTCGCCACGGTGGATTGTGCGATTGTGGCCGGACGCAGCTATGTCGAGGGTCTGCGCAGTTTTCTTAATGACGAGCTGGGCATGAAGGTGGCCTGGAGTTCGGGCCGCCCGCGCCGCGACGACGAGCCGGACAACATCGAAATCCGCAAGCGTTTGCACGCCAAAGCGCCGGCCTTCGTGTTCGGCAGCATCAACGAGAAGATCTATCTCTCCGAGGCCAACTCCCGGTCAACGCAATTTATCCCTGCGACTTTCCCCGGCCCCGTGGTGCGGCGCACGCTGGGCACGCCGTTTATGGGCTATTCCGGCGCGGCGAACATTATGCAGGAGATCGTCAACCGCTTCTACGAGATGGTCTTCAATTTCTTGCCAGTGGAGTTAGTCCACCAGGATCAGCAGGGTGGCCCGCCGGCAGGAGCGAAGCCCGCCAGTTCCGGCGCCGATACAATGGCCTGGACCCAAGAGGCTGCGGAGCGACTCAACGTTGCGCTGGAGCAAGTGCCCTATCTGGCGCGGATCAGTGCAAGCCGTTCATTGCGCCTGGCCGCCGAGCAATCGGCGCGCAGCCGGGGCGAAACGGCGGTGACATTGGAGATCGTTGAGGCGGCGGTTGCGCATGGAGAGCGGTAAAGCGTAGGGGCGGGATCCGCAGATTGCGCAGATTGCGCAGATGATGCGGATGGCATTATGCCATATGTACCATGCGTAGGGGCGACCCAACGCTCTCAGGTGGAGGGTTTTTGCCGTTGCCCGCACCCCCAACCCCGCTCCCGCTCAGGGAGCGGGGCTTCCGACAGCATCAGGACGCCGAATCTGCGGCGGCTCCCCCTGCTCCACGTGAGGGAGCAGGGGGCTGGGGGATGCGGGGAATAGCGCATTGGGACGCGATCCTGTAAAAACCCTACACCGGCAAGGCGACCCAACGGGGTCGCCCGGGCGAGTTTGCTGGGGCGATTGGGCGACCACCAGGGTCGGGCGACCATCAGGGTCGCCCATACGGGCGGGGAGTGTATGGTGCGGTTTTCGGTGATTATTCCGGTATTGAATGAGGCGGCCACGATTGCGGGGAGCGTTGCGGCTGTGCGCGCACTCGATCCTAGCGTTGAAGTTATTGTGGCCGATGGGGGCAGCACCGACGGCACCGGCGAACGTGCGGCGGCTGCCGGGGCGATGGTGGTACACGCGCCGCGTGGGCGCGGGCCGCAGTGTAACGCCGGTGCCGCCCACGCCACTGGCGAGGTGCTGATCTTTCTCCACGCCGATACGACGCTGCCGCATTGCGCGTTTCGCGTACTGCGTGAACTGCTCACCGATCCGACAATTCAGATTGCTAAGTTTCGGCTGAGCTTTGACGCACATGACTGGTTGTTGGATGTCTTCGCGCGCCTGATGTGGTTCGACTCGTTGCTGACGAGTTATGGCGATCAGGGGATTGTCATCCGGCGCGCCTTCTTCACCGAACTGGGCGGGTTCCCTAACTGGCCGCTCTTTGAGGATGTGCGCCTGTTTGAGTTAGCCCGGGCGCAGACGCCGATCCACGTTGTGCCTGCCGAAGTGATCACCTCGGCGCGCCGCTTCCTCGCCAATGGGGTGATCCCCCAACTCCTCCACGATTTCTGGTTGTGGCTTCAGTATGTCTGGGGCGTTCCTGCGCACCAGCTGGCGCGCAACTATGAAGATGTGAGAGGGCTAGCCGATAGCCGATAAAGCTGCCCCGCCTCTCATGCCCTTCATCAGCCTGTCCCAACCGAATAAACCGTCATCCATGACGGATGGTGCAAGCGCTGCATTAGGCGCGCCGAGGCTACTCAGTGCATCGCGCTGCCCATGCAGGTTGTCGGCTCGCGGGTAGCGCCGAGATGCACAAGCTGCGTTCGGCGGGCCTGGTCGCGTGCGGCCGATGGGAGTGGGGCGGCAGTATCGCCGGGCAGCGCTTGCCAATTGATGCCCCGCAGCTCCTCGGCTTTCCGGTCTTCTATGTTACCGACGTGCTGCAAATTGCGGAAGCGCTTGTCGCGCTTGGTTATGGCGCCGATCTGCGGCTGGCCCATCTACGTGAAGCGATCTGCGCAAAGGCCGATCTCTCCGGCTGCTGGCTTCTAGAATACGATTACAGCGGCAAGACCTGGGGAGATTTCGGGGTCAGGGGCCGGCCAAACCCATGGGTGACGCTACGCGCGCTGCGCGTACTCGATGCCGCTGCGCCTCCCTACGCCCAATAGTGCGCCCCGGCAACTGCGGCTTCGGCGTGCAGGATTCCCTGCGCCTCAAGATACTCAACACGCGCTGCAATGGCCTGAAGCGCCAGGAAGAGTTGGTTGGGCCGCTGCATGGTTGGGTAGATCTGCATCGCCAGTTCCAGGATCGTGCGTGGGGTGTTGCAGGCGGCCTGAACTTGGGTAAGGTGGCTCAGGTGCGCTGCGCGGATCGCTGCAATCCGTCCGTAAATGTCATTGATTGGCGCTTCGTGGCCGGCCAACCCGAGCCTGATTCCTGGTTCGATGGCCACGCGGTCGAGCGCTGCGAAGTAGGCGGCCAGCCCGTTGTGTGGTTCCAGGTGCGCCGGAGTCAGGCGTGGGTTGGTTGTGGCGAGAATGTGGTCGGCGCAGAAGAGCACGTCGCCGAGGCGCAAACAGATCATGCCGGCGCAGTGGCCGGGGGTGTGGATCACGCGGAAGCGTTCGTCGAGCAGGTCGCCGTCGGTAAGTACAGTGGCGACTTCGCCGCCGGGCGGCCCTTGTACTGCCGGGCCGTAGAGGTTACTCATTTGGGCAACGTACGCTTCTTCCACACCGGCCCAGCGGAGAAACGTGGCCGTCGTTTCCGTCTGCCTGGCCAGATACGCGCGATGATCGCGGATTGCCGCCAGATCGAATGCGTGGGCGGCCACTGGCGCAGCGCTGCGCGTGCGTACGGAGCCAAGCCCGCCGCAGTGGTCGATATGGCCGTGGGTGATGATCACGCGGCTGAGCGCTTGCCAATCGATCGGTTCACCGTATGTAGTTCGGATCGCGCCCATGCCTGCTTCCAGATCGACGTTACTGTCCGGGTGGCCGCTACCGGTGTCGATTAACGCGACATAATCTCCATCGATCACAATAGATACATTCGCCACCAGATGCGGGAAGGCGCGTACCGGGATGTGGTAAATGCGTGTCGCGCCGGGGCCGGAGAAGCGTTGTACAGTGGAGTTGGTCACGCGATACTTCCTTGGGCAAAAGGACGCCGCATCCCCCCAACCCCCTGCTCCATCGGCGTGGAGCAGGGGAGCCGCGCTACATTCGGCATTGTGATGCTGTCGGAAGCCCCGCTCCCGCTCAGGGAGCGGCCTGCGCTGAGCGTAGCCGAAGGGGGTTGGGGGTGCGGGCACCGGCAAAAACCCTACACCTGAGCGGGAGCGGGGTTGGGGTGAGGGCTGACGCGGCGGAAACCCTTAACTTAATCCGTATGCCCTATGCTCCCCACACCCGCGTCGGCAGATGCTCGATCGCATCCTGGAAGGCCTGCATCTGCCCCTTGTACAGCTGCGCAGCTGCGGCATGATCGCCCCGCTCCAGGGCGGCAAACATCGCCTGATGCTCCTCAAGGCCGTAACTGAGCAACCCCTCGTGGTCGCAAATCCTGAGCAGACGCTCGAAACGGGCCAGGATCAGCCCGATCATCTGGCGGATCGCCTGGTTGCCGCCGGCGCTGATCACAATATCGGTGAAGCTCCGTGCCGCATAGAAGCGCGCCCCGACATCCTGGGCGTCCACAGCGCCGCGATAGATCTCCAACGTGTCGCGCATCATCAGCAAGTCGCTGCGGGTGAGCCGCTGTGCGCCGCGCGTAAAGAGCGTAACCGAGAGCAGGTCGATCGCCTCGCACAACTCTACGGCGCTCTCGCGGGAGAGGCGGGCCACCCGTTTGGCCCGATTCGGCGGCATCTCAACCAGTCCCTCGATCGCAAGCTGGGTCAGCGCCTCACGCACCGGGGTGATGCTCGATCCAAGCCGCGCGGCGAGTTCGGCGTCTTTGATGATCGCGCCGGGTTGGAGCGTCCCACTGACGATCTCACGGCGCAATAGGCGCACGACTTCGGCGCGGCGCGTAGATACTTGACGCTGTTCGTTGGCCATCGCTTCCTCCGCTGCGGCAAGCATACCAAAGATATGGCGCATGTCAATTATGAAATGCATTTCTGTATGCTGAAATGCATTTGATAGCACTCTGTTGACTATCTACAGAATATATTATATACTTTATTTGTAATTATTCCCCGGCATGTTGCAACTGATTGCTCGTCGCTCGGCTGAGAATGTGCTCAGCCGCTGGTCTTTCTAATGCCCAAAAATCGGTGCTTGTGGTCGATGCCGTCACACCAGACCAAAGGAGATTCGCTTCATGCTTGATGCGCAGACCAGAGCGTTCGATGCCGTTGTGATCGGGGCCGGGTTCGCCGGAATGTATCAGCTCTACCGCTTGCGCGAGCTCGGGCTCAGTACGCAAGTCTACGAGGCCGGCGATGGGGTCGGCGGCACCTGGTACTGGAACCGTTACCCCGGCGCCCGTTGCGACAGTCCGAGTGTCCATTACTCCTACTCGTTCTCGCCTGAGCTGGAGCAAGAATGGCAGTGGACCGAGGCCTACCCGGCTCAGCCCGAGATCTTGCGTTACCTCAACCACGTCGCCGACCGCTTCGACCTCCGCCGCGACATTCAGTTCAATACCCGCGTCACGGCCGCCCACTACGATGCCGCAACTAACCGTTGGACGATTACCACCGGTCAGGGCGACACGGCGACGGCAACCTACCTGATCACCGCCGTCGGCTGCCTCTCGGCGCCGAACAAACCCCAGTTTCCCGGCCTCGACAGCTTCAAAGGCGAAGTTTACCACACCGGCCTCTGGCCCCACGAAGGCGTTGATTTCAGCGGCAAGCGCGTGGGGTTGATCGGCACCGGCTCGACGGGCATCCAGGCTACCCCGGTGATCGCCGAGCAGGCGGCGCAGCTTACCGTCTTCCAGCGCACGCCGAACTACACGCTGCCGGCGCGCAATCGTCCGCTCACGGAAGCCGAGATCGTCGACATCAAGGCGCGCTATCGTGAATTGCGCCAATCGAACCGCGAGTCGCCGGCTGGTCTGACTTTCCATCTGTCGGCGCCGCCGGTGTCGATCCTGGAGCTTGCGGACGAAGAGCGCGAGCGCATGTTTGAAGCGGGCTGGGAGCGCGGCGGTTTTGCGATGGTCGGCGGCTTCACCGATGTGTATACCAGCATTGATGCGAACAACCTCATCGCCGATTTCGTGCGGCGTAAGATTGGCGAAATCGTGCAGGATCAGGAAACGGCCAAAAAGCTGATGCCGCACGATCATCCGCTGGGCAGCAAGCGCCTCCCGATCGATACCAACTATTACGCGACGTTCAACCGCGCCAATGTGACGCTGGTTGATGTGCGTAACGCGCCGATCGAGACGATCACTGAAAAAGGCGTGCTCACCGGCGGTACGGAGTACGAACTCGATTGCATCGTTTTTGCGACCGGCTTCGACGCGATGACCGGCACGCTGTTCAAGATCGACATCCGCGGCCGTGAGGGGCGCACGCTGAAGGAGAAGTGGGCCGACGGGCCGCGCACCTACCTGGGGGTGCAGAGCGAAGGTTTCCCCAACCTGTTCATGATCACCGGCCCCGGCAGTCCCTCGGTGCTGAGCAATATGCCGGTCTCGATCGAGCAGCACGTCGAGTGGATCACCGATTGCATCACCTACATGCGCGAGCACGATCTGGGGCGGATCGAGCCGGTAAGTGCGGCCGAAGATGCCTGGATTGCCCACGTCAACGAAGTGGCGAACTATACCCTTTATCCGCTGGCCAACTCATGGTATCTCGGCGCGAACATTCCCGGCAAGCTGCGGATCTTCATGCCCTATGTCGGCGGCGTAGGCAACTACCGCCAGCATTGCGCCGATGTGGCTGCGAAGGGCTACGAAGGCTTCATACTTAGTGCATAATACATGGATTGGGTGACCACGGAGGTTGCCCAAACGCCCCACTGAAGGAGAGCGATTGTGACCCAGATTGTCGAAGCCCCCGAAGCCGTTGGAATGAACGCCAAGCGCCTGGAGCGCATCGGCCCCGTTATGCAGCGTTATGTTGACAAGGCCGGCTACGGCGGGATCAGCACCATGGTCGCGCGCCGGGGCCAGATCGTCCACGCCGAGCAGGTTGGCTGGCAGGATCGTGAAGCCGGCACGCCGATGACCGAAGATACGATCTTCCGCATCTATTCGATGACCAAGCCAGTGATCTACACGGCCCTGATGACGCTCTACGAAGAGGGCCATTTCCAACTGATCGATCCGATTGCCAAGTTCATTCCCGCCTTTGCGGCGACGAAAGTTTTGAGTGCCGACGGGAGCCTCGCCGATCAGAACCCAATGCGCCCGATGCAGGTGCGCGACCTGATGACCCACACCAGTGGCCTCACCTACGACTTCCTTGAGGACTCGCCGGCCGGCGCAATGTACCGCGACGCGCGCCTGATGAACGATGCCTCGCGCACGCTAGAGGGCGTCATCAACGAACTGGCGCGCATCCCGTTGGCCTTCCAGCCGGGTGCGATGTGGCAGTACAGCCTCGGCACCGATGTGGCCGCCCATCTCATCCAGGTAATCTCCGGCCAGCCGCTCGACAAGTTTATGCAAGAGCGTATATTCGGCCCGCTCGGAATGAGCGATACCGATTTCCGCGTGCCTGCGGCCAAGCAGAGCCGCCTTTCGGCGATGTACGGCCTGCCGGATCTCTTTGCCCAGGATCAAACCTTCAGCGCCCTGTTCGGCCACTTCTTGAGCGGCAACTTCGGTCGGCGCGAGGTGGAAGATACCTACCCCGTTGATGCGCCCGGCGGCTTTCTGCGCGGCGGGATCGGCCTGTTCTCGACCGCTGCGGACTATATGCGCTTTGCGAATATGCTGCTCAGCGGCACATCCGCCGAGGGCGAGCGGATCATTGGTCGCAAGACGCTTGAGTTGATGCATCAGAACCACCTACCCGACGCGCTTTTGCCATACGGGATCGCGGGCGTGCCGACGCTTGGCTACGGCTTCGGCCTCGGCTCGCGAGTCTGCTCCAATGTGGGCGCGGCCGCCGTTGCCACGTCGGTGGGCGAGTTCGGGTGGGCCGGCGCGGCCAAGACCTACTACTGGGTTGATCCGCAGGAAGAGCTGGTCGGCCTGTTCATGACCCAGTTCATGATCGGTTTTGACCTGCCGGAGAACGACCTGCGCGCGCTTGTCTACGCGGCGATTGAGGAATGATGCC
>JBBRUG010000047.1:0-24148 GCA_038247995.1 Chloroflexales bacterium
CGACGCGCCCCAACATCACCCCTTCAGCTCCTCATTCACCAACCCAATCCACCCCAACCACAACCACAATCTCCGCATCGCTGAACAAGCCCTCAGGTGGAGCGCTGCGCACCAGTTCGGCGTCGAGCAGGCGCGCCAGCCGCCGACTGGTAGCCGGAGCGCCGCCGGTGTCGTACACACGGGTGCGCGCATAGTCGCTTGTCGGCGCATTGCCGGGAATGAGAATCGTGAAACCGGCGCTTTCTAGCTCCAAACTTACCTGTCGTGCTAAGCCCGCTACGTCGGTGCCATTAAACACCTGAACCCGCGCATTCTCCTGCGCCTCGCTCGGCGGGCGCACCCAACGGTCGAGCAGCGCCTGTATGCCGGCAGGATCCCAGACCAGGTTGGTCTCATTCTCCGTTAGCCCCACATCGGCAGGCGTGATCCGAAACTGGCCCATACTGTCCTGATCAAGGCCGGCAGCCAGGCTCATCAGTCCAAATAACACATCAGGCCGATCGATCGGCATTGTGGTCAGTACGGGTGGCGGGCCATCCCCACCGGCCACAGCCCCAAGCAGCGTCGGCACGAGGGCCATCCGGGTCGGCCAATTCTGGGACTGGAACTCACTAAGCACCGCACGCACAACCTGCTGCTGGCGCTCGGCGCGCCCAAAATCGCTGTCGGCGTGGCGCGTACGCGCGTAGATCAGCGCCCGCTCGCCGTCCATCAACTGCGGACCGGGTTGAAATTCCACGCGCTGAATCCCAAAATCTTCGGTCGGGTAAGCATCATCGATAATCAGGCGCGGCACATCGATCGTGACCCCACCCAGGGCGTCGATCACACCGGCGAACCCGGCAAAATTCACCTGCGCCACATAATCGACGCGCATCCCGCGTTCGCGCAGGCCCAAAAAAGTCTGCACCGTCTCTGCGGCCAGGCTCATTCCGCCCTGTTGCGGCAGCGTACCCAAGCCGTAGAGCGCTTCGGCGCGCGCGTAGCCCTGCCCGTAAGCAACATTGATCTTGGTGACCCCTAGATCACGCACTTCAACCTGCGTGTCGCGCGGAATCGAGAGCAGGCTCACCCAACCGCCGGCGACATCAAGGCGCGCCAGCATGAGCGTATCGCTACGCACGCCTTCACCAGGAAAGCCGGGACGCTCATCAACACCGACAACCAGCAGATTCGCGCCCAGCAGCGGCGTCGCAATCGCCGGAGCGGAGCGCGCATCGGCGACGGTAATCTGATTGGCGAGGCGACTAACTTGCCAATAGAACAGCCCCACGCCGCCCAATACCAGCACCAGCAAGACGATCAGCGCTAGACGCAGCCGAGGCCAGAAGCGCCCGCGCCGACCGGTGCGCTGCTTGGCAGGCCCGGCAGTCGGCGCCGCCCGCCGCCCCATCACCAATGTCTCATCGGTATATGCCTCGCCTCCAGGCGGTACGCGCCGTCGCCGATCATTATTCACAAAAGCGCTCCAATCTCAACAGTTCGCAGTCTGACAGTTCGCAGTTCACGGGCGCCCCACGCCCTGTAACGTCCCCGCCCCAACCAGGACTGCATAGCAAGCATCTCGCACAATTGTATCAGATCTGGATGAAGCCAGCCTGAAAGCGCCCTTCAGGATGAGTGAAGCGTGCATCAGGCGCTCGGATGCCCTGCACCCCACTTACGTCTGGCCTGTGGCAGGGTCTTGTCCACAGCGATCAGGCATGCGGGTATAATAAAAGCGTACGCTTGCATAAGCTCAGGAGAGATCCATGGAAATCGGTTTGATCGGGCTTGGGCGCATGGGCGCGAACATGGCCATTCGGTTGCTGCAGGGTGGACATCGCGTTGTAGTGCAGAATCGCACCTTCGAGAAGGCGCAGGAGCTTGCCGATGCGCACGGCGCCGTAGCGGTACCTACGCTCGAAGAGCTTGTCGGTGCGCTTGAAGCGCCGCGGATCGTCTGGTTGATGTTGCCTGCCGGCCCCGCCACCGACGAGCATATCGACCAATTAACACCACTGTTGGAGCCGGGCGATATTCTGATCGACGGGGCGAACAACAACTACAAAGTAAGTATTGCTCACGGCGAAGAACTCACCGCCAAGGGCATTCACTTCATGGATGCCGGCGTTTCGGGCGGAATCTGGGGCTTGCAGGTCGGCTACTGCACCATGGTTGGCGGCGAACAGGCAACCTTCGACCATGTCGAGCCGCTGCTCAAAACGCTCGCCCCGCCCGACGGCTACATGCTCTGTGGGCCGCACGGCGCCGGCCACTTCGTCAAGATGATCCATAACGGCATCGAGTACGGCATGATGCAGGCCTACGCCGAAGGCTTCGAGATTATGGAGAAGTCGCGCTACGATCTCGATTTGCAGAAAGTGAGCCACCTCTGGAACCAGGGCAGTGTTGTGCGTTCGTGGCTGCTTGAGCTCGCCGAACGCGCCTTCACCGACGATGCCGACTTGTCCAGCATTCGTGGCTATGTCCAGGATAGCGGCGAGGGCCGTTGGACGGTGCAGGAAGCGATTGACCTCGACGTGCCTGCGCCGATCATCACCCTCAGCCTGCAAACCCGCTTCCGTTCGCGCCAAGACGACAGCTTCAGCGCCAAGGTACTCGCCGCTCTGCGCAACCAGTTCGGCGGCCACGCAGTGAAGAAGGCGGAGTGACGAACTAAGGAACCGAAGAACCGAGGAACCAAAGCACTAAGGAACGAAGGAACCAGTTGGTATTCCTCGGTTCGGCACTTCCCTGGTTCCCTGGTTCGGCGGTTCAAATAATAAGAGGAGCGATCAGGTTGATCGACACCCCTACTCTCGCTAATCCGCTCCGTTCCGGCCTGCGCATGGGCCGCACGCCGGAGCCGTGTACGATGGTTATTTTTGGTGCGACAGGCGATCTCACTTCGCGCAAACTTGTGCCCGCACTCTACAATCTGGCATTAGAACGGCGTTTGCCGGGCGGCTTCTCGGTTGTTGGGTTCGCCCGCCGCGAGTGGGACGACGACTTCTTCCGGCAGACGCTCCTCGATGGTGTTAATGCTAATTCGCGCACCGGGAGTGCCGATGCGCAACTCTGGGCCAGCTTCGCCGACGGGATCTTTTACCATCGCTCTAGTTTCGACGAAGCCGCTGGTTATGCCGAACTCGCCGCACGGCTCAATCAGATCGATGCCGAGCGCGGCACCGGCGGCAACCGGGTCTTCTACCTCGCCACACCGCCCGAAGCCTACCCCGAGATCATTCGTCACCTCGGCGCCGCCGGGCTCAACCGCTCGCCGAACGGCGGCTGGACGCGGATTATCATCGAGAAGCCCTTCGGCCACGACCTCGCCAGCGCGCGCGATCTCAATCAGCAGGTGCTCACGGTCTTCGATGAAGGCCAGGTTTACCGCATCGATCACTACCTCGGTAAAGAGACCGTCCAGAACATCCTGGTGTTTCGCTTCGCCAATGGGATCTTTGAGCCGATCTGGAATCGCAATTATGTCGACCATGTTCAGATCACCGTCGCCGAAAGCGTCGGCGTGGAGGATCGTGGCGGCTACTATGACACATCCGGCGCGCTGCGCGACATGATCCAGAATCACCTGATGCAACTCGTCACGCTCACGGCGATGGAGCCGCCCGTGGCCTACGATGCCGATGCGGTGCGCGATGAGAAGGTGAAGGTGCTGCGCGCAATCCGCCCAATCGCGCCGGCTGATGTCGAGCGCTTCACCGTGCGCGGCCAGTATGGCCCCGGCAATGTCAACGGCCAGACGATCAACGGGTACGCCAACGAACGTGGGGTGACGCCCGGCAGCCAGACCGAAACCTATGTCGGCTTGAAGCTGCATATCGACACATGGCGCTGGGCCGGCGTGCCGTTTTATCTGCGCAGCGGCAAGAGTTTGCCGCGCCGGGTGAGCGAGATCGCGGTGCAATTTCGTACTGTGCCGACGGTACTCTTCGCCGACACGCCGATGAACGATATCGAGGCGAATGTCTTGGCGATCAAGATCCAGCCCGACGAAGGCATTACGCTCAAGTTTGGCTCAAAGGTGCCGGGCCAGCCGCAAATTCGTCCCGTGACGATGGACTTTCGCTATGGTACGTCGTTTGGCGTGGCTTCACCCGAGGCCTATGAGCGCCTGCTGCTCGACTGTATGCTCGGCGACGGCACGCTCTTTACGCGCCGCGATGAAGTTGAAGCGAGTTGGAATTTGATTACGCCGATCCATGAGGGTTGGGCGAATGGCCCCCGGCTGCGCTTCCCCAACTACGAAGCCGGTACCTGGGGGCCGGCCGCAGCCGACGAGTTTATGGCCCAGGACGGGCGAAGTTGGCGCAGGCTATGATAGCGTCTAACCGTTCGGAGTCGCACAGCACTCAGCACTCAGCACTATGATTACACCCACCCAGATCGATATCGCCGCCATTGAGCGCGAACTGCGCCAACTCTGGAAAGACAGCGCCAGCGAAGCCGCTACGAAGGGGTATGCCGTTACGCGGGCGCTGACGTTGAACCTGGTGGCGCGCGCCCACGATAACGCGACGGCGGATCTGATCAGTTCTGTTGTGCAGGCGTTGACGGCCAGCCATCCCAACCGCACGGTGCTGGTGATCGAACGCCCCGAAGCGCCCACACCTTCCCTCGATGCGTTCGTCCAGGCCAACTGCCTGCTCGCCGCACCCGGCGTTCCTCAGGTTTGCGGCGAGCAAGTTACAATTGACGCCCGCGGCAGTGCAACCGGACAGGTGGCATCGCTTGTGCTGCCCTTACTCGTACCCGACCTGCCCGTGGTGCTCTGGTTGCCCGGCCCCGAGCCGCTCGACGAACCGCTGCTGTTGCGCTTACGCAGCATCCTCGATCGACTGATTGTTGATTCGAGCGACTCGCCACGCCCAATTCAGGAGCTCTTACGGCTGGCCAAACTGGATCGTTCGGGCGCCGGCCCAGCCTTGAGCGATCTCGCGTGGGCGCGGCTTACGCCCTGGCGCGAACTGACCGCTCAGTTCTTCGATACGCGCCCGTTACTGCCCCATCTTAGCCGCATCGACACCGTCCAGTTGCGGTATACTGCGAACCAACACCCAAACCCGGTGCCGGCCCTGATGATGGCCGGCTGGCTGGCCTCAAGTTTAGGCTGGACGCCGCTGACCGACGCGGTAAGTGTCGAAGGGTCAACGATTCGGCTGCATCTACGCCGACCGGCAGTGGGTGTCGGGCCGGGTGCGATCCGTCTGGTTAGTGTCGAACTGCAACCGGACGAAAATACCATCGGCATTGGCGGCCTTACCAGCCTGCGGTTGCGTGCGCTCGACAATATCGTCGCCGACTTCAGCGTAACGTGCACTGACGATCCAACCAGTCTGCGCACCAGTGCCACAGTTGCCGGCCATAGCCCGATTGAACGCCTGGCGCACGTAGATGCAGGAACCCCGGCTGAACTGCTGGCCGCAGAGTTGCGCCTGCGCAGTCGCGATCGCACCTTCAGCGGTGCGTTGCAGTTGGCCGGAACACTCGCAACCCGGTTGGGATAATTAGAAAGTCAGTTATGGTTCTCTTTCTCGCCGGTGGCGCCCCGATCGTGCTTTGGGCCGGAATGACCGTGATCGAAGCGTTGATGTTCTTTCAGTTGCGCTGGGCAAAGCTTGGGGGCAGCTTTCGTGATGCAGCCGTGATCAACCTTGTTTCGGCAGTGGTGCTTGCGCTCTTTGGGCAATTACTCGCAGTGATTACGAACCCCTTTGTGCTCCTCGGCACCGCGTGTGTGATCTCGATCCTCGTCGAAGGTTTTATTTTGCTCCTGCTGCGCAAGCGCACCTCGTCACAGTCGTATTTGGCGGCGTTGGTGAGCAATGTTACCAGCTATATTTTTGTGATGGCGTATGTGCTGACGTTCCTTTTGGGGTAGTGCGGCTCAATGAGGCGTGAAGACTCAGCCTATAGATCGCCGACAATGCTATAGTTTGCCAGCAGTACCAGTTGCAGATCCACGAGGGTGTGGATAACAAACGTGGGCCAGAAGGAGCGTGCGCGGTAGTACAGAGCAACGTATAGGATGGCGAGGAAGGTGTTGAGCACCGGTGACGCCCACGAAAACGGATGCGCGTTGGTAAGCGGTAAAAAGCGTACCCAGAAGACGACGTGGATCAACGACACTAAGCCCAGGAACAACAATCCGCCAATGCCGAAGCCCACCCAACGCGGCCAACCGCTGCGCCAGCGGTTACGCCAGGCATCAAGCGGATAGAGCCAGATCAACTGCTCCATAAAACCGTTGAGCGGCCCCCAGATCAGCGCCGTCAGCGTGAGGCCAAGCGGCGTTGCACCATAATCTGGAAAGTTGCCCCAGTTATTCAGCGTGATCAGCGCCATTAAGCCCAACCCCAATCCAAAGAGGATCCAGGGCCAGCGCACCGGTCGGCCATAGTCGAGGGTGCCTTTGCGCCAGCGCACGATGATCACACAAGCGATGACGTAGTAAAGGCACAACGGCGTCAGTGCGCCGCCGGTAAGTTCGAAGAGCCAGGCACACGCGAACGGCAAGCCCAGCGCCACAACTACACTGAGCCCAAGATCGAAGTTCGTGGGCACAAAAGCGCCGCCGAACGCCGGATCTGCATGATCCTGGCGCTCGGCGGCGCTTCCTTTGGTCGGTACCCGCAACGTCACTTCCGCTTACCGCGTGGAGCAGCGGCGGGAACCGCCCGCCCACGTCCGGCGCCCTTCTGCGACTTGCCGCGCGGTGTGCCATTGCTTTCAGCACTATCGCCATTCCCTACCGCAGCACGGATCTTGGCCGCCTCAGCCGCAACCGCCGCCTCTTGCGCTGCGGGGCGCGTGCCGCCGGGGAGGCGCTGAGCTACTTGCGCCGGCGTTATGCCCTGGGGTTGCTCTTGGAGCAACTGCGCGATCTCATCTTCGCGCCCTAAATGGCACTGCTTGAACTTTTTGCCGCTGCCGCACGGACAGGGATCATTGCGTCCCGGCATGGCCACATTCTTCCGCACCGGCTTGCCGCTTGCATTTTCCATTTCCGAACTGCCGCCCGCCGTCTGAGCGGTCGCCAGGCGCTGCGCCTGCTCGGCCTCGATCTGGCGCAGATACGCTTCGTACTGGAAGGTGGCTGGCAGCATGCTATAGACAATCTCGCGGGTGATATTGCCCTTGAGTTGGTCGAACATCGTGAACGACTGGCGGCGGAACTCCACCAGCGGATCTTTCTGGGCGAATGCCTGCAAGTTGATCGCCTGGCGCAACTCGTCCATCGCCGTCAGGTAGTCGATCCACTGGCGGTCGATCGCGCCAAGCATGGCCCGCCGCTCGATGAAGCGCATGCGCTCACTGGTGAGCACTTGCTCGCGCTCGCCATAGGCGGCGTCGATCAGATCCATGAGGTAGCTCTCGACTTCCTCACGACTCTTATCGGCCAGGGTGGCATCGGTTATGGTTGCGGCCAGCATCGGGTTGATCTTGCGGTACTGGCGGAGCAGTTCGTCCAGATCCCAGGCGTCTTGATCATCAGCGGGCAACAGGTCATCGACGAGCGCAGCAACCTCCTCGCCAACCATCTCGATGATCTGCTCGTGGACATCTTTGCCGTCAAGAATCTCGCGCCGATCCTGGTAGATGATCTGGCGCTGCTTGTTCATCACATCGTCGAACTCGACGGTGTGCTTACGCATATCGAAGTTGTAGCCCTCGACGCGGGTCTGCGCGCCTTCGATGGTGCGGTTGAGGATACCTGCTTCAAGCGGCAGATCCTCGTCCATGAAGCGGCTCATCATGCCCTTGATCCGCTCGACCGGGCCGAAGCGGCGCAGCAGTTCGTCTTCGAGCGAGAGGAAGAAGCGCGATGAACCGGGATCACCCTGACGACCGGCACGACCACGCAACTGGTTGTCGATCCGGCGTGCTTCGTGGCGCTCGGTGCCGATAATATGCATACCGCCCAAGTCGCGCACCTCGTCGCCCTCAGCCTCAGTCACCAGGTGGGCGCGCTCCCAGGCCGCCTGCCGCTGCTCGGGCGTGGCCTCTTCGTACTTGATGCTCTGTTCGGCGAGAATATCGTCGATCAGGCCGTCAGGGTTGCCGCCCAGCACAATGTCGGTACCACGACCGGCCATGTTCGTCGCGACAGTCACCGAACCCTTGCGCCCCGCTTGCGCGACAATGCCGGCCTCACGGGCGTGCTGCTTGGCGTTCAGCACCGCGTGGCGGATACCGGCCTGCTTGAGCAAGGCACTGACCTTTTCGGAGGTCTCCACCGACGTGGTACCAATCAGCACCGGCCGCCCATCGGCGTGCAACTCCTCTACCTCGCGCACCACAGCCATAAACTTGGCGTGCTCGGTAGCGAACACCTGATCGGGCAGGTCATCACGCACATTGGGCTTGTTGGTCGGGATCGGAACGACATCCAGGTTATAGATTTTGTGGAACTCTTCGCGCTCGGTATAGGCTGTACCGGTCATACCGGCCAGTTTGTGATACATACGGAAGTAGTTCTGAAAGGTAATCGTCGCCAGGGTGACGTTCTCATTCTTGATCGTCACGCCCTCTTTGGCTTCGACGGCCTGATGCAGACCATCGCTCCAGCGCCGACCGGACATCGCACGGCCGGTAAACTCATCGATGATCACCACTTCGCCTTCCTGGGTGACCATATAATCGCGGTCACGCTGGAAGATATACTCGGCCTTTAGCGCATTCTCAACGAAGTGGGTCTTCTCGAAGTGCTCGGGATCGTAGAGGCTTGCGTTGGCGGGAATGTTGAGCAAGCGCTCGACGCGTTCGATCCCCTGCTCGGTGAGTGTAATACCCTTGGTACGCTCCTCGACATAGAAATCGCCATCGGGCAGCAAACCCTCTTCCTTAATCTGCTTGGGGGTAACGTTACTGCGCTTGAGGCCACGCAGCAGCCGTGCGACTTGCTTATACAGGTCGGACGACTTCTGCGCCGGGCCGGAGATGATCAACGGCGTACGCGCCTCATCGATCAGGATGTTGTCGACCTCGTCAACGATCGCATAGTGCAGTTCGCGCTGCGACATCTGCTCCAACTCGTAGGCCATATTGTCGCGCAGGTAATCGAAGCCGACCTCATTATTGGTGCCGTACGTAATATCGGCGGCGTAGGCTTCGCGGCGGGTTACCGGCCGCCAATGCACCAGGCGCTGATCTTCAGCGTTGGCATTCGGATCGGTATACTCAGGGTCGAAGAGTGCACTCTGCTCGTGCGCCATAAAGCCGACTTTGAGGCCCAGGAAGTGGTAAATCGGGCCCATCCAGCCCGCACCGACTTTAGCCAGATAGTCGTTCACCGTCACGAGGTGCGCGCCTTGGCCCTCCAGCGCGTTGAGGTAGAGCGCCAACGAGGCGGTAAGCGTCTTACCTTCGCCGGTTTTCATCTCGGCGATCTTGCCCTGATGCAGCACAATGCCGCCGATGAGTTGTACGTCATAAGGACGCATACCCACGGTGCGCCGGGCCGCCTCGCGCACCGTGGCAAACGCCTCGGGCAGCAGGTCTTCGATCTCTTCGCCTGCTTCGAGCCGGGCACGGAATTCAGCCGTCTTCCCAGCGAGCGCCGCATCGTCGAGCGCCTCAAAGTCGTCCTCTAAGGTATTAATCTGGTCGACAATCTTCTGGATCGCGCGTAGATCGCGTTCAGTATCGCCGATAACCAGCTTCTTCAGCCAATTAAACATCTGTATCTCCTCTGGGACGATCCCAGTCTGCTGCACACATCCGCTCCATTATACGCGAGGCGGCTAGGGTGCGGCAAGGGCATGCGTCAGTCCGCAACCCCTAGCGCACCCCATTCCGCCGATGGTCGAGGAAATCCTGGAGGATGATCCCAGCCGCAACCTGATCGATTTGTTCTTTGCGTTTCGCGGGTTTCACGCCGAGGTCGCGAAGCAGTTGCTCGGCAGCGACGCTGGTGAGGCGTTCATCGAAGAACGCGACAGGGAGCTTCAGCGCAGCTTCAAGTTCAACGGCAAAGGCCTGTACGATGGTGGCCTGCGGCCCTACTTCGCCACGCAGGGTTAGCGGCAAGCCGACAACTAACTCGACGACACTATGTTCGGCCGCGAGGCGGCGCAACTGTTCCAGCGCATATTCACGTGGCGTAGCACGAATCGTCGTGAGCGGGGTAGCCAGAGTGCCGTCGGCGTCGCTCAGCGCCACTCCAATCCGGCGCGCGCCAACGTCCAGTCCCATCACGCGCCGCTCATGCATGGTAAAACCCGTCAATCCACTCACCCTAACTATCCACCCTGATCTGCCAATCCCATCCCGGCAAGGTAGCTTGGTCAGGCAGCGTATAACTACCGATGCGGCCCTGGGCGACAAGGGCATCAAGCGCGGCGGCAGCGTCGGCGCGGCTCTTCCCGCGTACAGCCTCGCGGACCTGATTGTAGACTGTGGCGTCGAGGTCGTCGCCACAGGCCGGATCGGGGCGAATGTCGCCATCAACGGTCAGCACCGAGCCGGTCCAGGCCCAGTCGGTTACGAAGGGCGCCTGACAATCGCCGGGGCTGATCAAGCCGGCCTGCCGTAGTTGCTCGGTAAAGACAGCGGCAATCTGATCTTGCAATGTCTGTCCGACCGGCGTAGCAAGGGCCGCGTAGCGCGCCTGAGTTGTGACGCTAAACGTGGCACTTTCCGGACTAAGCGTTTCACCGACCGCCGGGCTGACAAAGTATTCAAAGCCCTGGAGTTGCTCCAGTTCGGAACGGCGGGGCGTAATTGTCGTTTCTTCCAGCACCAGGCCGCGTGCTGCGGCAAGCCCGTTGATCTGACGCCGCGCCTCGGTGTCGAGGCCGGTCAGTGCGGCGGCCAGCACCGAAGACACATCGCTTTCCTTCACGATGCGTACCTCCGATTCACTGCCGCCGCCGAGCGCATTGTGCCGCACGGTCAATGTGCCAGACTCGACGCTGAAGCTTTGCCCGCCCGGCAGCACAACCCGCCGAATGCTGTTGGCTTCAACATTCGAGGCGCTGCCCGCCGAACGCGCGCTCACCGCAACGTCAATCTGACCACGGTTGATAACCACCTGCGCACCGGTATCCTGGGTAGTAGCCGGCGGCACGCTAACATTGGCGTTACTCACAAACGGCACTTCCTGACCGTTGGGTTGCACGGCAATAAATTCCGTACCGGCAGGCAAGCTGAACGGTTGGGTGTTCAGATTCAAGATCTGAACGACCCCACTGGCCGTACCGGACGGCGCGAGCGTGCCCTCGGTGATCCTTCCCTCGACGCTGAAAGCGACATCGGAGGCAAGCGCTTCGGCTGCGATCGCCGTACTCGTGTCGCCGGAACCGGGTGATGCGAGCGGCAGTGGCAGATCGGTGATCGGCACAACGGCATCAGGCCGCACTGGGGCCGCGATCGTAACGGTAGCGCGGTTGCCTAAAACCAGCACAAGCCCAATCGCAAGCAGGAGGAAGAGCAGCACAGCACTGAGCGCTGGAATAAGCCAGGGATTGCGCACCGCCCGCCGCTCATCTGCCGGCACCGGAACAACTGCACCGCGCCGGGGGATTGGTTGGGTCGCCGCTTCAGCCGCAGGGCCCGGCTGTGGACGTGGCGCAGGCCGGCTGGGGGGCGGGGCTGAATGACCAGCCGCCCGGGCGCGTTCAGTAGCGCTCAACTCAATATCTTCGGGCCGGATGCGTTGGCGTGGCGCCGTTGGAGCCGCCGTGGCAGCAATGTCGATGCTGTCCAGGTCGGCGGCAAAGTCGGCATCAGGGTCAGACTGACGGCGGGGTGCATCGTTTAATGCCGAGGTAAGGCTATCGAAGGCTGCGGCTAATTCAACGTCATCGGCATCGCGGCTGAGCGAAGGCGCAAGATCCAGATCATCAAGCGATTTGAGGAACTCGGCATCACCATCGCTGAGATCGGCGGCAAGCCGGCCCGATGCACTCGCACGTGGTTCAGGCGGCAACACCTGTGGGGCAGCCATGCCAAGACCAGGCGCAAGTATAGGTGCGCCACTTACTGTAAGCGTGGCTATGTTACTCTTACGCGCGGCGGCAAGCGTTTCCGGGTCGGCGCTGATCAGGATCAACTCAATCCCGTCGGCAACAGCCGCTTGCTGCAAACGCGCCGCTTGGGCCGGGTTGCGCAACGCTGTTGCTGCGTCGCTCACCAGCACATTCACCCGACTTGCCCCGGTCTCCAGAACCTTCTGCATTACGCTTTCAGCATTCTCACCGGGCAAAACAAAGATCAGCGCAGCCTGATCAGTCGTCATGGATCATCTCCAATCCGACAGTGCGACAGGCTGACACTCTGACAGTCTGGCAGTCGGATAATAGTCTGGCGCAGGAGCGCGGCATGACGCTCCCTTACGCTACGCCTTTTGCATTGCCGCTACCAACTCCGGCACTTGAGCCAATGCGGCGGGAAGTTTGCTGACATCCTTACCACCGGCCTGGGCCATTTCGGGCCGACCGCCGCCACCGCCGCCGACGAGCGGCGCCAGGGTTTTCACCAGGTTGCCGGCGTGGTAACCGCGCTTAACCATGTCGGGCGTGACCATCACGAGCAGTTGCGGGCGCTCGCCAATCGCTGCGCCCAGCACGATCACGCCACTGCCGAGCTTGTCGCGCAGCCAGTCGCCCATTTCGCGCAGGCGGTTCGCGTCGTCGGCAGTTACCTGTGCCGCAAGCACGGGCGTTGTGCCGACCTGTTGCACCTGATCGAGCAGGCCGGCGATCGATCCACGCGCCTGCTCACTGCGCAGTGCTTCGAGTTCTTGCTGGCGCAGTTTGAGTTCGGCAAGCAGTTGTTCAACCCGCTCGGGCACCTGCGCCGGCGGCACATTCAGGCGCGCCGCTACATCACGCAGCGCCTGAGCCTGCTGATCGGCCCATGCTTCGGCGCCCCGCCCGGTCAACGCCTCGATCCGACGCAAACCACTGCCAACGCTGCTCTCACCGACGACGCGCACAAAACCAATCGCACCGCTGCGAGCCACGTGCGTGCCACCACAGAGCTCAACACTGTCGCGCGAAGCGAAGTCGACGACGGACGACTGACCACTGACCACAGCCGGACGTTCGTTATGCTGTTCGTCGGTCGTCCGTCGTCCGTCGTCCATCGTCTTGTCGCTCCGTCCAATCGACACCACGCGCACGACATCGCCGTACTTCTCGCCAAAGAGCGCAATTGCGCCGCTGGCAAGCGCATCGTCGTAGCTCGTCTCGCGCCAGGTAACCGGAGCGTCGGTACGCACCCAGGCGTTGATCCGCGCCTCAATTGCGCGCAACTCTTCAGGGGTGATGGCGCGCGTATGCGTAAAGTCGAAACGCAACCGATCCGGCGCCACCAGGGAACCGGCCTGCGCCGCATGTTCGCCGACTACATCACGCAGGGCGCGTTGGAGCAGGTGCGTCGCAGTATGATTACGCTCGATATCGTTTCGACGCTCGCCATCGACGGCGGCGCTAACCTGCTCACCGGCGCTGAGGTTGCCGGAGGTAACTACGCCGTAGTGGATCATCAGGCCGGGCACGGGGCGCTGCGTATCGTCGATGCGTACACTACCGTGCGGCCCGCTGAGCGTGCCCGTATCGCCGACCTGGCCACCACTCTCGGCATAGAATGGCGTACGATCAAGCGCGATCTGCACATTTGTGCCTGCGCCGGCGTTGCTCACCACATCGCCATTGGCCGTCATTGCCAGCACTGTGGCCGCGCTGTGCAGTTCGTTATAGCCAAGAAACTGAGTTGCCGGAAGGCCCTGTTCAGCCCAGAGCTCGGTTTCAGCGCCGCGCTTGAACTGCGCCGCTGCGCGCGATCGCCCACGCTGCTCGGCCATCGCCGTGTCGTAGCCGCCCTCGTCCACCGCTAAGCCTTCAGCCGCGGCGATCTTCTGGGTCAGATCGAGCGGGAAGCCGTACGTGTCCTTGAGCACAAAAGCATCATTGCCGGAAATTGTCGTGCCGGCAGTGCTGCGCACCTGACTGATCACTGCGTTGAGCCGCGTAATGCCGCCGGCGAGGGTGCGCAGGAACTGCTGCTCTTCGCTGTCGGCGGTAGCAAGAATGAAGTCGCGCCGCTCGCGCAATTGGGTATAGTGCTCGCCCATCTGGTCGATCACGGTGCCGATCGTCTGGGCCAGGAATGGGCGCTCGAAGCCGATCGTGCGGCCCTGGTAGGCGGCACGGCGCAGGATGCGGCGCAGCACATAGGAGCGTCCGGCGTTGCCCGGCAGCACCCCATCGGCGATCAGAAAAGCAATCGAGCGGCTATGGTCGGCGATCGCCCGATACGGCGCGAAATTGGCCCGGTAGTGCGCCTCATCGCTGCCGAGCGCACTGATCACCGTATTGATAATCGGCACGAACAGGTCAGTCTCGTAGGTGTTGCGCACGCCCTGCATCACCATCGCCATGCGCTCAAGGCCCATGCCGGTATCCACCGATTGGGCCGGAAGCTTCTGCATTGTCGCCCGCTCGTATTGCATGAACACGTTATTCCAGATCTCGACATAGTCGGGATCGTCGCTGTTCACGCCCTCGACGCGCATTTTGCTCAGGTCATCGCCCAGGTAGACTGTGATCTCGGAGTTCGGCCCACAGGGGCCGGTATCGCCCATTACCCAGAAATTATCTGCGCGCCCGAAGCGCAACACGCGGCTCGGATCGACGCCCTGCGCGATCCAGAGTTGCTCAGCCTCTTCATCGGCGGGCACTTCATCATCGCCGGCAAAAACCGTGAACCAGAGCCGCTCAACCGGAATCTTAAACTCCTCGGTGAGCAGTTTCCACGACAAGGCAATCGCTTCGGCCTTAAAATAGTCGCCGAACGAGAAGTTGCCCAACATCTCAAAGAAGGTATGGTGCCGCGGCGATGGGCCAACCTCATCGAGATCATTATGTTTACCCGAGACGCGCAAACACTTCTGAGCGCTGACGGCGCGGCTGTACGGGCGTTGCTCGCGCCCCAGAAAGACATCCTTAAACGGCACCATGCCCGAGTTGGCGAAGAGTAGCGTCGGATCATCGGAGATAACGAGGGAAGATGACGGCACGATCGTATGACCGTGGCGCTCAAAAAACGCAAGATACCGCGCACGGATCGCGGCCGCAGTTAGCTTTTCCATGACGATATTCACTGCCTTTACAGGCTAAACAACTGATCACATTGCTTCGTATTGTAGACTATCGTAGCGCAGAATGTCAATCTTTTTGCATCTGGGTCACATCGAGCGGCGCCCGGAGCGCTGCCGCCAATGTCTGGCCTTGCTGCACGCGATAGGTCGGCACACGCAATTCGGCCAGGCGGCCCAAAATAAACTCCGGGTCGCGCCAACCACCAAAACTGAGTGGATCGATAAACACGACCGCCGCACGTACACCTCGGTAGAGATGCTGCTGGAGTGCGCCGATCCAGCGCTCGTCGAGCGACGAGGTAATGATGATCAGCGTGGCGTTGCGCCCGAAGCGCTGGCTCTCGGCGGTAAGCACTTCGGCCAGCGAGCGCTGGCTGTGCGCACGAAGAATTGCTAGTGCTTCAAAAATCTTGAACAGTTGCCGCGCTTCACGCTCAGCGGGGATCACCTCGCGATGCTGGCCCCATGCGACCATGCCCACAACCCGGTTTTGGGTGAGCAGCGCCCGCGCCAGCGAGGCCGTCGCCGATACGGCATATTCTTCTGTGCTTTCGAGTTGCTGGGACGGGCGGGGGCCTTTATTCGGCTGACGCTTCCACCAGGGCGCCTGATCGCGCTCGTCGGCCTCGTTCCAGTCACGGCGGATGTTGCGCGTGTCGCGTACCACAGCGCGTTCCTGCATATCCAGCACGAGATAGACATCGGCGCTCGGATCGAGCTCGAACTCCTTTACCATCAGCCGGTTTGTGCGCGCTGTACTGCGCCAGTGAATGCGGTTGTAACTATCGCCGGGCACATAATCGCGCACTGTCGCCACATTCGGCGTCACATTGAAGGTACGTGCGCGGGTGGCCTGGCCGCCGGGCAGTTCCGCGCCGGGCAAGGTGAAATCGGGCAGATCTTCGGTGCGCGGGTAGACGATCACCTCGCTGGTGGCCGAAAAGCGCCGCTCCATCTGCACAATACCGAAGGGGTCGCCACTAGCGATCACCGACGGCCCCAACCGAAAACGCCCCCGCATCGTACAGAGCGTACGTGACGTCCAGCGGCTCCGTTGTTTACCACCGAGGTAGGCGACAAAACCGGCGCCGTGCTGCGGCAGATCGGACTCGTCGCGCAACTCTACCCAGAGTTTGGGGAAGGGCCAGCGATTACGGATCGTAATCCGCTCGCGGGCATACTCGCCCACCGTGGCGCGCTGGCCCAGCGTCTCACGCTCAACCTCAAGGCCACGCAAATTCATCCAGGCCCAGATCACCGAGAGCACCAGCAAGCCCAGCATCAGATAGCTGAGGTGAAAAAACAGCCTGATCCCGGTGCCCTGAGCGGCTAGAAAACTCGCGCCACTGAGGAGCAGGATGGCGATGGAACGGAACATTAATACTTACCTCTGAGGATCACTGAACGGGCTGAGCGCTCTGAAGACACTGAGTGAGCGCCCTGAGCTGAACTGAACGGGCTGAGCGCTCTGAAGACACTGAGTGAGCGCCCTGAGCTGAACTGAAAGCCCTCATGATCGCACCGAGATTCCTGAGATGGAGGATTCATTCAGTGCGTTCAGTGCGTTCAGCCTCCTCAGTGTGCTCAGTGTGCCTCAGCGTGCCTCAGGGTGCCACGAACGGACGCACCGCACGCACAGCCTCCAGGTTCAACGGCCCATACAGATGCGGAAACAACTGCCCCGGCTCCGATTCCTCGTAGCGCAATTCAGCGGTAAGCGCGGCGGGATCGACTTCGAGCAGCACCAGGTCAGTTTGCCCGGCATAGAAGCGCTCAGCAACCCAGAGCACCTGCGCGGGCGTCGAAAAATGGATGAAGCCTTCGGTTGCTAGGCTTGGCGCAGTATAATTTCCGGCCTGCTGGGCGGCTTCCCATGCGGTGCGATGAGTTATGTGAAGGATGGTCATAGTTTAGTTTCAGCCTTCAGCCTTCAGCTTTTAGCCTACCGATTACTGCTGCACGCTCCACCGTCTGCTGGGCATTAGTCCGCAGATCTTTGACCACAACGGCACCCGCAGCAAGTTCGTCGGGGCCGAGCACGAGGGCAAAACGCACGCCTTTGCGATCGGCCTCTTTGAATTGTTTACCTAATCCGGCCGTCGGGTCAAGGGCGATCACTGTGTGAATGCCGCCGGCGCGCAGTTCGTTCGCCAGCGCCAGGCTCGCAGCAGTCAGATCAGGGTTGAAGACCGTCACATATGCTGCGGCGGTGGTCACGGCGCGTGGGCCGAGGCCAAGCTCTTCCATCACGTCGTGAAGCCGGTCGATCCCGAACGCCAGGCCAACAGTCGGCACGGCACGCCCGGCGAAGAGGCCGACCAGTTCATCGTAGCGCCCGCCGCCGAGCAGCGAACCCTCCGGCCAATGCGGCGTGATCGCCTCGAACACCAGGCCGGTGTAATAGCTCAAGCCTCGGGCCAGGCGTGGCGCCACCTGATAACGCTCGGCGGGCACGCCCATGGCCTCCAGACCGGCAATGATCGCCCGCAAGTTAGCAACGGCAGCTGTGGCGCGTTCGTCGGCGGTGAGACGCGCAGCGAGTTCATCTAGCACATCACTCGGCGCGCCTTCGATCTGCACCAGCGCCAGGATGCTGTCGGCGGCCTGGGCATTTACCGCACTCTTGAGCAATTCCTCGCGCACGCCGGCGGCGCCGATCTTGTCGAATTTATCGATCGCGCGATACACACTGCCGGCGGCGGCTTCATCAAGACCACTGGCCCGCGCAATTCCACCGATGATCTGGCGGTGATTGAGCAGGGTCACGAAGCCTGGGAAACCCAATTCGGCGAGCACTTCGCTGAGTACGGCCACAATCTCGGCGTCGGCGAGCGGTGAACTTGAGCCAACGATATCGGCATCGGCCTGATAGAACTCGCGATAGCGCCCGCGCGCCGGCCGTTCGCCGCGATAGCTCGGCCCGATCGCGTAGCGCCGCCAGGGCAGGTTGATCTGGCCGGCGTACTGCGCCACAACCCGCGCCAGCGGAACCGTCTGATCGTAGCGCAGGGCGAGGCGGCGACCGCCGTGATCATCGAAGCGATAGATCAGCTTCTCGTCGTCGCCGAGCTTCCCTTCCAACACCTCGGCATACTCAATAATCGGCGTCTGGAGCGGATCAAAGCCGTGCTTCTCGAACACCTGCGTAATCACGCCCAGAATGTGCTGGCGCAACAGCATCGCCTGCGGCAGGTGATCGCGCATGCCTTTAATGTTTTGAGCTTTGGACATAGGGAGATCTTAAGGGTACAGTGGTTCGTGCGCTGCGCGGACGATCCACTGTACCCACTTTACCGAATGAGTTCCGCTGTCGAATAATCAAGAATCCCCAATGGGGTCACTTCGAGGCCACGGACATATGGCTTGATCAGGGCATGCTGAATACCGTGGTAGAGCGGGATCACCGCACTATCGGCCAGAATCTGACGTTCAGCCTCCTGATACAGTTCGTAGCGCTCGGTTTCATCGGTCGCCACGGCAGCGCGATCGAGCAGTGCATCGACGGCAGGGTTACCATAAGCGGCATAGTTGTAGGTTGCGCCGCTACGGAACAGCACATCGAGAAAATTTTCCGGGTCGGGATAATCGGCGACCCAGCCCGTACCATAGATCTGGAATTCGGTGCGCTTGAGCGCTTCAAAAAATGCCCCCGACTCTTCGTAACCGCGAACTTCAATCGTTACGCCGAGGTCGCGTTCGACCACCTCGTGAATAACCCCAGCCCAGGAGCCATATGCGGCGATTGGCGGCAACCCTTCCGGGCCGCCATAGCGCGACTCAGCGAGCAGTTGGCGGGCGCGGGCGATGTCAACGCCTGGTTCGGGCAGCGCCGCGTTGTAACCAGGAATGCCGGGCGGTAGAATGCCGCGCGCGGCCTGCGCACCACCACCTAAGGTCACATTCGCCAGCCGATCGCGGTCGATCACAATCCCGAAAGCTTCACGCACGAGCGGATCGTCGAACGGCGGCAGGTTCACATTCATGCCCACGAAGGTCAACGCCAGTTGCGGAACACTCACGAGTTCGGCTGCGAGCGCACTATTCGGATCCTGGATACGTGCCAGGGCGTACGTCGGCACATCGGTAACATCGATCTGGCCCTGCTCGTAGAGCACGAGGGGGTTCGCTGCGGCAGCGCCCATCAGAAAGCGCACCCGATCGATCCGCGCCGGCTCGCGGTAGAAGTTAACATTCCGCGCCAAAACGAGCAACTCATCGTGATCCCAGCGCTCGATCGTAAATGCGCCGCTGCCATTGGGTTGCTCTGTCCAGCGCTCGCCACCGGACTCTACGGCGCGTCGATCGACGACAAAGCTGGTTGGATGGGCCAGTTTGGCAAGAAAATAGGCCTTGGGCGCATCAATTGTTAGACGCAGCGTCTGCTGATCAACGATTTCCAGGCCGCTGATCGTATCGGCCTGGCCGGCGAGCTTTGCGGCGACCCCAACAACATCATTCAGATAGGTTGCGGCAGGCGGAAAAGCCGTCAGCGTGGGATCGGCGGCGCGCTCCAGGCTATAGGCGACATCTTCAGTGGTCAGCGGCGTCCCATCGGCGAAGCGCGCATCGTCACGCAGGGTAAAGGTATACGTTCGTCCATCGGCGCTGAGTTCCCAACGCTCAGCCAGATCGGGCTGAACTTCGAGGTCACGATCAAGCCGCACCAATCCGGTGAAAAGTTGGCGGATCACCATCGCGCTGACAACATCGCCGGCAAGGGCCGGATCAAATGTGGTGGGATCACGCGTACCAAGGGTGGTAATCAGCGTGCCCTGATTGGCGATGGGTTGCGGTTGCCCGACTGGAGCAGCGGCAGGTTGTACCACGACCGGCTGTGCATTGGAGCGTGCGCATCCGGCCAGGAGCACGCCAAGCAGGCTTAGCAGAATGAAGATCGAACGCAGGCGCATGGCTTTCCTATCAGCAAATACTTGATGCTTGAGTTTTCAGGCTTGCCGATGTGGCGCTACGGCTCAGGATCAGCACGCAGGCATCAGATCATGGTAACAGGCGCAACCTGACCGGCGAGTTGGCCGCAGGCAGCGGCAATCGCCATGCCCCGTTCGATCCGAACGGTACAGGCGATCCCGTAATCACGCAAGATCTGCTGAAACGCATCAACGCGGGCCTGATCAGAACGCCCAAGCGGCGTACCGGGCACCGGGTTCCAGGGAATCAGGTTCACATGGCAGAGCAGCGAATCGCCCGTCCAGGCGCCCTTGCCGCGCAGCAGTTTCGCCAGCGCAATCGCCTGGTGCGGATGGTCGTTCTGGCCCTGGAGCAGCACATATTCGAACGAAACCCGCCGATTGGTGCGCCGAATATACTCATCGGCGGCGGCGAGCAAGTCGGCCAACGGGAAGCGATCGTTTACCGGTATCAGCGCACTGCGCAAGGCATCATCGGGGGCATGGAGCGAGATCGCCAAGTTTACCTGCATGCCACTCTCGGCCAGTCGCCGAATGCCCTGCGGCAGACCAACCGTGCTCACCGTCATACTGCGCGCGCCAAGGTTAAAGCCCTGGGGGTCGTGCAGGCGTTCGACAGCATGCCACCAGCGATCATAGTTCGCAAACGGCTCGCCCATGCCCATAAATACCAGATTGGTGATGCGGGAGCGTTCGCCTGCGTTGCGCCCGGAAGGGCGACGCTCTTCTGTGGGCGCGACCGGCGGGCTGAAACCCTGGTCGTGCTGGTGCTCAGCAAGATCGGCAGCAGCCCAACGATCGAGCGCTGCAACGCCTGCCGCCTGCCGCCTGCCGTCTGCCGCCTGGATCGCCCGCACTTCACGGCTGGCCCAGAGCGCCTGCTCAACGATCTCGCCGCTACTGAGGTTGCGCAGTAGGCCCAGTTTGCCGGTAGCGCAAAAGACACAGCCCATTGCGCAGCCGGCCTGGGTTGAAACACAAACCGTCGCCCGATCAGGGTAGATCATGAGCACGGTTTCGAGCATATGGCCGCCCGGACCGATGAAGAGCGCCTTGCGCGTCATGCCGTCATCAGCCTGCTGGACGCGGGTAAGGGTCAGGCTACCGACAGAGGTTTCGGCGGCGAGGCGCTCGCGCAGGGCCAACGGCAGATCCGTCATCGCCTGCGGATCGTCCACGAAGTTCACATATAACTGGCGATAGATCTGGCGGGCGCGGAAAGCGGGTTGGCCCCATTCCTGCAATAACACCGTCAGTTCGGCCAGAGTCAGGTTGTAGAGAATCGGTTTTGCCATACTGCCGGGTAGTATACCACCTTAGAGAATGCAGCATTGAGCATGCCGACCGGGGGAACTTCAGCGAAGTGAATGGCGTCTTTCCAGAGCCAGAAGTTACCGAAGAGGAGGTTATAGATGCTGCGCGTACTTACCTTCATCGCCGTGCTCTTGCTCGGCGCATGCACAATAGCCGACAATCCTCCGCGCCCCGCACCGCCGCCCGGCGTGCTGTCGGTGGAGCGGATCGACGTTCAAGTGTTGGAGTCCGATCCGGTGCAGGTAGTGGCCCATGTGCAAGGCTGGCTCGGCGATGGGTGTACCACGCTTGGCCCAATCAGCCAGACGCGTAGCGGAGCGGTCATTCAGGTAACGCTGGATGCCGTGCATAGCGGCGCTGATCTGTGTACGGCAATCGCGCCGGTGGTAGACGAGCGGATCACGCTCGAAGGCGATTTCCCGCCCGGTGAGTATATCCTGGAGATCCTGGGCGATCAGATCAGCTTCACCGTCTAAGAATCCGCTTCAATCGGTTCCAGCCGACCCAACGACGCGCTCTACCTGTACGGCCGGCTGCCGCAATCCTCCAATCCATCGGTATGCGCCCACAGCAACCAGCAAAAGCGCCGTTGCTGCGATCACGGCCGCACGCTGCAAACCGACACTGGTGCTCAGCCCAGCGGCAGTCGCGAACGTGCTCAGGCTGATCACGGTGCCAAGCACTGCGATACCGAGGGTTGTGCCAATCTGGCGCATGGCTCCAAGCAGGCTCGCGGCCATGCCGGTACGTTCCAAGCCAACGCTGCCCACGGCAACCGAAGTGAGCGAACTCATGCTGAGGCCGACCCCTGTGCCCAGCAAGATGATACTCCACCAGAGCGCTGAAGGTACAATGTCGATGCTGATCCGGATCAGTGAGCCGGCTCCTATCGCGGAAATCAGCATGCCAACGACGACCGGCAGCCGCGGCCCGAAGCGCGCCAGGATTCGTGCGCCGATTGGCGAAGCCGTCGCGAATGCAACTGGAAAGAGCAAGATCAATAGCCCGGCCTGCGTTGCACCTAAGCCACGCTCTTGCTGCAAATAAATCCCGGTAAATACCAGCAAGGGAAAGGTAGCGAAGAAGGCCAGCAACCCACCCATGTTGGCGATCGTAAAGGCCGGGTTACGAAAGGCGCGTAGATCGACGATTGGCGCAGCAACCCGCACCTCGACCAGGAGAAAAGCAGCAAACAAACCGACTGCTCCACCCAACAATACGAGCGTTTGCAATGCGTCAAACCCAAGTCGCTGGCCTTCACTGAGGCCCAGGCTCAAGGCAGCGAGCGCCAGAGCAATCAGCGTGAGTCCGGCCCAATCGACCCGCTGATCGGCGCGTGAAGGCGTCTCACGCACACCAATCGCGCTGATCAACATTGCGAGCAAGCCAACCGGTACCATCGCCAGAAAGACGATTCGCCAGCCCAGACTATCCACCAATACGCCACCTGCAACCGGGCCAATGGCGATCCCCAAACCCGAGACTGCACCCCACAACCCCAGCGCCTTTGCCCGCGCACGCGGATCAACAAATGTATACGTAATGACAGCTAAGGTAGCCGGCTGCACCAGTGCGGCCCCAAAGCCCTGCACGGCCCGAAAGGCGAGCATGGTACCGATGGTTGGTGCAGCGGCGGCAGCCAGCGCACCGCCAATGCTGATCGTCAACCCCCCCAGCAGTACCCGCCGATGGCCGTAGCGATCGCCGAGCAGCCCGCCCAACAAGAGCGCACTGGCAAAAACGAGATTGTAGGCGTTCACCGCCCACTGCTGCCCCAACGCGCCACCGCCGAGATCGGCGCGCAACGCGGGCAGGATCGGGTTAATCATCGAGACATTGAGCATCACCAGGATCAAGCTGATACTGGCCGCAGCCAGCGTGAGCCGCTGCTGTCGCACATCGGTCGGTTGGGCTTGCATGGGCGAAATGCTCCGTAAACAATTATTTCATCCGGCGCGGACGTGGGTTTCAATATGCGCGTGCAGCTGATCGTAGGCAATCTGAAGTGGAGCGCTATCATCAAGCAATTTACTGAGCATCACTGCGCCCTCCATTGTTGCAATCAGGAAGATGGCGAGCCGATCAGGATCAATTTCAGGTCGGATCTCGTCCCGCGCCTGACCGGTAAGCACGGTTGTGTGCAACAGCCGCCGCCATTCTTCCACCGCAGCCCGCGCACGTTCACGCAGCACCGGATGGGTATCATCAGCTTCAATGGCGGTATTGAGCACCGGACAGCCGCCAGTAATGGGCGGTTGCTGGGCATAGCCGCGAAACACCCCAATAAAACCGATCAGCGCATCAGCGGCGTGGGCGTGGCCCGCTCCTCCCTCCGTGAAGCGCTCGCGCACACGCGCCAGGGCATAATCGAGCGCCGCCAGAGCCAGTTGCTCTTTGTTCGCAAAATGGCGATAGATCCCGCCCTTTTTGAGATCGACAGCTTCCATAATCGCGTCGATCGACGTGCCGGCATACCCATGCACATTAAAGATCTCCGCCGCCCGGGCGACGATCCGTTCACGCGTTGCTTCACCTTTGCGCATAACCTCAACCTCATAAAAGACCGAATGGTCTCAAAATACATCAGCAAGGAGTATCTGTCAAGAGGGCAATCATTAAGGGGACAATCATTGCATCCCGCCGGCCAATGATTGCCCCCACCCGATTGGAATATGTTCCGCGACCTGCCGCCTGCCACTCAGCATTCTGAGTAGCGCGCAGCGCGTAGCGACATCTGTCCTGAGTCAGTCGAAGGGCGGCCGCCTGCGCTCTGGCCCTACAGCACTGGCCGAAACTTGTA
>JBBRUG010000048.1:0-24104 GCA_038247995.1 Chloroflexales bacterium
CGCCGCCCCTGCGCCGCGCCAAAATCACCCCGCGCCCGATTTTACACTCGTCGATCTTGCCGGCGCGCCGGTGCAACTCAGCGAGCTGCGCGGCCAGGTTGTGCTGGTGAATATCTGGGCCACCTGGTGTCCGCCTTGCCGCGCCGAAATGCCCATGATCCAGGCCGCCTATGCGCAATACCGCGATCAGGGCTTTACCGTACTTGCTGTGAACCAACGCGAAGACGCGCCAACTGTCGCTGGGTATATGCAGGCGGGTGGCTACACCTTCCCGGCCCTGCTCGATGACGATGGCGCGGTAAGTGGGGCGTACCAGGCGCGTGTACTGCCGTCCAGCTTCTTTATTGATCGGCAAGGCGTCGTGCGCGCGGTGTACCGTGGGCCGCTGGCGCGCAGTGTGATCGCCGGCACCGTTGAGCAATTGCTCGCCGAGGCGCCCTGATGTATCCGCTGATCTCGCTTGGCCCGCTGAACCTGAGCAGCGGCGGGTTGCTCTTGCTCCTGGCGATCTTCGTCGGCTCCACGCTGATCGAGCAGATTGCGCGCCAACGCGGCGGCACTACTCTGGCCGATCAGGTGGCTCAACTCACCCTGCCCATACTCGCCGGGGCCACAATTGGCGGGCGGCTCTGGTTTGGCCTGCTAAACTGGGATCTCTACGGGCCGAACCCGCAGTTGTTCATTGCACTGCGCATCGCCGATTTCGCCTGGCCCGGCGCACTATTGGGCGGCATGCTGGCGGCATGGCTCTGGTGTCGCCGGAAGCGTTTCCCCACAGCGGAACTAGCCGATACCGTTGCGCTTGGCCTGCCCATCGCGCAGTTCATCGCCTGTGTTGGTCTGTTGCTCAGCGGCGAGGCGTTTGGTTACCCGACTACGCTGCCATGGGCGATTCCGCTCTTCGGCGCTACCCGCCACCCCACTCAGCTTTACCTCGCGTTGGCGGCGCTGCTCAGTGCGGGCGCACTCTTCGCCCTGGCCCGGCGCAACCCGCCCGCCGGCACGTTGTTCGCCGCCTACCTGATGCTCCAGGGGCTTACCTTGCTCCTGGTCGAACCATTCCGCGCCGATTCCTTGCTGCTGCCTTTCGGCCTTCGCGCCGCGCAAATGTTCGGGTTGGGTTTGGTGCTTGGCGGCATGGTGTGGGTGCGCGGGCGTACACCGTAAAATGCGCCCGGTCGCCGCGCCGCGTCGCGCCCCGCTGCGCCCCAATTGGCTATTGAAACGCCTGAGCTAGTGTTATACTGGGTAGGGAACAAGCAAAGCTTGTTCCCTACCCTTTCCAACCAACACAAAGGCCCCCGGTTTGCACCGGAGGCCTTCGTGTGAAGGAGGGGGGGGATTTGCGGACACACGTAGTATAACTTTATTTTGATCATTGGGCTATAAACCAACGGTACTATTTCTTCAACATTCCCCTCGTACTATTTGCACAGAGGAGCTGCGGAATGACTGAACCCGATCTGGCGCACCGTGTGGCCGAATTACGCGAGCTACTGCGCGATCACAACTACCGCTACTATGTTCTCGATGAGCCGAGTGTCAGCGACGCCGCGTATGATGCGCTGCTCAATGAATTGCGCGCCATCGAGGCGGCGCATCCCGATCTCATCACCCCCGACTCGCCGACCCGCCGGGTTGGCGCGCCGCCGGCTTCCCACTTCAGCAAGGTGCGCCATCCCCAGCCGATGCTCTCGCTCGGCAATGCTTTCAACGAGGCTGATCTGCGCGCCTGGCGTGAGCGGGTGCTGCGCCTACTTGGGCCGGATGCGCCGCTTGCCTTCGTTGCCGAGCCGAAGATCGACGGTCTGGCGCTTGCGCTTACCTACGAGGACGGTGTATTCGTGCGCGGCGCAACGCGTGGCGACGGCGAAATCGGCGAGGATGTTACCGCCAACCTGAAAACCGTCGGTGGCATTCCCCTGCGCCTGCGTGAGCCTGCCGCCGCTGCCGGGCATCTCGCTGCGCACGATCCTGAGCGGCCTTCGTCTTCCGTCCTTCGTCATTCGTCGGTGCCATCGTCCATCGAAGTTCGCGGCGAAATCTATATGCGCAGCGCCGATTTTGAGGCGCTTAATACCCGCCTCGCGGCAGAGGGCGAGAAGGTCTTTGCCAATACGCGTAATGCCGCCGCCGGCAGCCTGCGCCAGAAAGACCCGACGATCAGCGCCGATCGGCCGTTGCGCTTTTTCGCCTATGCCGTCGGCCCATTCAGCGGGATCGATCTTCAAGGCCAGTGGCAGACGCTTGGGACCCTGCGCGCCCTCGGCTTCCCCGTCAACCACGATGCGCGCCATTTCAGCGATTTTGACGCCGTGCTGGAGTATTGCCATACCTGGATGGCGCGCCGTGATGCGCTGCCCTACGAGGTTGACGGGATTGTGATCAAGATCGACGCCTTCGCCCAGCAGAACGAACTCGGCGTTGTCGGGCGCGATCCGCGTTGGGCAATCGCCTTCAAGTTTCCCGCCCGCGAGGCCACCACGCGCCTGCTCAATATTGTGGTGAATGTGGGTCGTACCGGTGTCGTAACGCCCAATGCTGAACTCGAGCCGGTGATCCTCGGCGGCGTGACGGTGCGCAATGCGAGTCTGCACAACGCCGACTATATCACCCAGCGCGACATTCGCATCGGCGACAGTGTGACCGTGAAGCGCGCCGGCGATGTCATCCCCTACGTGGTTGGGCCGTTAGTGAGCCGCCGCGACGGCAGCGAACAGCCTTGGAGCTTCCCAACCCATTGCCCGGCCTGCGCTACCCCGCTGGAACGCATTGCGGGCGAGTCCGCCTGGCGCTGCCCAAATTTCGGCATCTGCCCAGCCCAACTCGTGCGCCGTGTCGAGCATTTTGTCGGTCGCGGGGCGCTCGATATCGTCGGGATCGGCGAGAAGCAGGCCGAGCTTTTTGTCACCAGTGGTATCATTAAAGATGTCGCCGATATCTATACGCTCACTGCTGAACATTTCCAGGGCATGGAAGGCTTCGGCCCGAAAAAGATCAGCAACCTGCTTGCGGCAATTGTTGAGTCGCAGCAGCGCCCGCTCGATCGGCTGATCGTCGGCCTCGGCATTCGTTTTGTCGGCGCCGTCGCCGCCCGCGATCTGGCCAACCATTTCGGCAGCCTCGACGCGATCATGGCTGCCACTCAGGCCGATCTGGAAGCGGTCGATGGTATTGGGCCGGTTGTAGCTGCCAGCGTTGTCGATTTCTTTCGCCGCCCCGAAGAGCAAGCCCTGGTGGCCAAACTGCGCACCGCCGGCCTCAGGCTCAGCGCCGGTGCCCCGCGTGAACGCCACAGCGAAACCTTCGCCGGGCAGACCTTTGTGATCACCGGCACGTTGCCCGGCTTATCCCGCGAGCAGGCCGCCGAACTCATTCAAGCCCACGGCGGCAAGGTCAGCGAGAACGTCAGCAAAAAAACCAGCTATGTTGTCGCCGGCGTTAGCGCAGGCAGCAAACTCACCAAAGCCCAGCAACTCGGCGTGCCAATTCTCGACGAAGCCGGCCTCCGCGCGCTGGTCGGCGCATCTGACAGCGGCGAACCTGGAACAGTGTCCACAGCTGAATCGGCGTCGGCGAATCCGCAGTTAGGGCTAGATTTGTAACAAAGCGCGACAAGATCTGAGCCGAAAGACCAAGAACCAAGGACGTCCGGCTTTGGTCTTTCGGCTTCGGCCTTTCGTCTTTCGTCCAGTCCCCTTGCCCCCTGGTCCCCCTGTCCAGCGTCTGTCGCCCCTGGACAGAATGGAAACTAGTATGTCCCCTAGCGTGCGTTCCAGGCCAGCCTTGCTCCTCCAGCCCCTGCTTCAGCCGATCCGGTTCGTGCGCGGCTACTCACGGAGTGCGCTGCAAGCCGATCTCGTCGCCGGCGCAACCGTGGGCCTGGTACTGTTGCCGCAGGCGCTCGCTTTTGCCTTGCTAGCCGGTCTGCCGCCCGAAATGGGCCTGTATGCTGCGATCACGGCAGCTATCGCCGGCGCGCTCTGGGGTTCTTCCAGCCACCTGCACACTGGCCCGACTAACACGGCGTCGATCCTGGCGCTCTCGGTGCTGCTGCCGATTGTCGAACCCGGCACGCCCGAGTTTATCGCGGCGGCCGGCCTGATCGCCGTGCTCAGCGGCCTGATCCGCCTGGTTATGGGCCTGGCCCGCCTCGGCATGCTCGTCAATTTCGTCTCCGACTCAGTTGCCGTCGGCTTCACTGCCGGCGCGGGCATCTTGATTATCTCCAATCAGTTGGAAGGCTTGCTGCGCCTCGATCTGCCGGCTACGGCCGGTCTGCTTGACACATTCAGCGGCGTGGCTCAGCAGATCACCCAGACGCATCTGCCCTCGTTGCTGATTGGCTTGCTAACCATTTTTGTTATTCAGTTTTTGCCCTGCCTGACGCGCAAAATACCGGCGGTGCTGGGCGGTATTGTCGGTGCGGCGGCACTAGCCTGGTTCCTCGGCCTCGAACAGCGCGGCGTTGCCGTGCTTGGCGAGTTGCCGCAGGCGCTGCCGCCGCTCGCTGCGCTGCCTCTGCTCGATCTGGATTTGATCGGGGAACTGGCCAATGGCGCATTGGCCCTGGCAATCATCGGCCTCGTCGAAGCAGTTGCGATCGCGCGCGCGCTGGCCGGCTACAGCGGTCAGCGCCTCGATAGCAATCAGGAGTTTGTCGGCCAGGGCATGGCCAATATCGCCGCCGGTGTCTTTTCGGGTTATCCCTGTTCCGGCTCGTTCAACCGCTCGGCGCTGAGCTATCGCAGCGGCGGCGCGACGGCGCTGACGAACGCCTTCTCGGGCATCTTCATCATCGGCGCCACGTTTGCCCTTGGCCCGCTCATGGCCCATCTACCGCGCCCGGTGCTTGCCGGCGCGCTGGCGATCACCGCTTTCAGCATGATCGACCTGGTCTCCATGCGCCAGATCTGGCGCGGCGCACCCGGCGATGCGGCGATCATGCTCGTCACCCTGGCCAGTACGCTGCTTCTGCCGCTTCAGTTCGCCGTGCTGATCGGCGTACTCATGTCGCTCGGCTACTACCTGCTACGCACCAGCACACCCCAAGTGCAAGTCGTTGTTCCCGATCCGACGTTTCGGCATTGGGAAGTGCGTCCTGGTGCGCCATCGAGTCCGCAACTCGTGGTCGTCGATATTCTTGGCGATCTCTATTTTGGCGCTGTAAGCCATATCGAAGACCGGATCAACACCATTCTCGAATCTGGCCCCCAGCGCTTCCTGATGCTGCGCATGCATAATGTTCAGCATTGCGATATTAGCGGTATTCGGGCGCTTGAACACATCTTGCGCACGATGCGTCAGCGCGGCGGCGATCTCTTTTTAGTGCGCGTGCGGGCGCCGGTATTGCATCGGATGCGTGCTACCGGCTTTGTTGATCAGCTCGGCGCCGATCATATTCTCGACGAAGACGGCGCCGTGCATCACCTCTTTCATCACGTGCTTGATCCGGCAGTCTGCATCTATGAGTGCGAACTGCGGGTCTTCCGCGAGTGTCAAAACTTGCCCAAACGCCATCTGCCCGATCTGGCGTTGAGCGCTCCCGAAATGAATTTTCCACCGCCGCCCAGCGTTACGCCCAAAACGCTGTGGGAGGCGCTGCGCAACCCCGATCCGCCGCTTGTGGTTGACGTGCGGGAGCGGCGCGAGTTCCGCCTGGGCCACGTCCCCGCCGCGCTTCATCTGTCGCTCGCCGAACTGCTGGCCGGCCCGCCGGTACTCCCCCGTGATCGTCCACTGATCTTGACCGACCGGAGTGGCCGCCGCAGCGCCCGCGCCGCCGCCTACCTCGCCGCTAACGGCTATACTAATGTTCACATCCTCGCCGGCGGCATGATCACCTGGGAAGCCGCGAACCTGCTCACTGCCGTCGAGACGTAGGTGTTATGTAAGGCTGAAGCACCAGCGTAGCCGATGCTTCAGCCTTACATGAAAGGAGAATATCATGACTACCCCCAAACTCCACCGTAACACCGGCCTCGACATTGTGCGCGCTACCGAAGCTGCTGCGATGAGCGCGGCGCGCTGGATGGGGCTAGGGCAGCGCGACGAGCCGAACCGCAGTGCCACTACGGCGATGGCGACTGCGCTTAACAGCCTGGAAATTAACGGGCGAATTGTAATCGGGGAAGAAGGGCGTCCGGGCGCTGCTGTCGGCCTGATCAGCGGTCAGCGCGTCGGTCAGGGCGCGGGTGTGCCGGTGGATGTCGTTGTTGATCCGGTCGACGGCCGCCGCTTGCTGGCGCAGGGTCGCCCCGGTGCGTTGGCTGTAGCCGCCGTGGCCACCCGCGACTCACTCTGGTCGCCGGCGCCGGCAGTCTACATGGAAAAGCTGGTGGTGAATCGGGCCGCTGCTGCTGCCCTGGTGCCCGAATGTCTCGACGCGCCTGCCGCATGGACGTTGGCCCTGGTGGCGCGGGCCAAAGGTAAGCCGGTCCGCGATATGGTCGTGTTTGTGCTTGAACGCCCGCGCCACGGCGATCTCATCAGCGAGATTCGTGCTGCCGGTGCGCGGGTTATGCTCGCCGACGATGGCGATATTTCCGGCGCCATTCTTGCGGCACTGCCCGATGGCGGCGTGGATCTCATGCTTGGCGTGGGCGGTGCCGTCGAGGGCGTGATCGCGGCCTGCGGCGTCAAGGCGCTCGGCGGTGGTATGCTCGCCCGCCTCGCCCCACAGCAAACCGCCGAGCGCGAAGCGATTCTCGCCGCTGGGCGCGATCTCAGCCAGGTACTCACCCTCAATGATCTTGTCACCGGCAATCAGATCTTCTTCGTAGCTACCGGCATCACCGATAGCAGTTTGCTTGAAGGCGTAGCTTTCAACGGCGATCGTGGGCGCACCAATTCGCTGATTTTGCGTGGCGAAACGCATACCCGGCGCACGATCTTCGCCGAGCACCTCCTCGACGACGCCGAGCACGATCCTGCCCCTGAACTGCCCACCCGGCTATAAAAACGGCCTGACGCTATGCATGGCGTCAGGCCGGAAGGAACACACGTTTCATAGTGCTTAGACTGAAGCCCGCAGCACTTCAGAGACCAGCGCTTCAGTAACTTCAGTGACTCGCAAAATAGGTGCGTACCCGCCGCTCAAGCTCTTCAAAATCGAAAGGCTTGGTGAGATACTCATTTACCCCGGCGCGGAAGGCGTGCTTTTCAGTATCGGGGGTGCTGAACGCGGTGACCATAATCACATAAACGCCAGATCCTTGCTGACGCAGCGTTCGTACCAGTTCAATACCGCCCATACGCGGCATATTCATATCGGTGATCACAATATCGCAGGGTGTCTCGGCCAGCGTTTCAAGGGCCGCCATCCCATCCTCGGCCTCAACCACGGTATATCCGCTGTTCGTCAGCAGAAACCGATAGAGCCGGCGGGTTGCCGAGTCGTCCTCAACGATCATGACTGTCGGCGATGTTCCTGACACACGGGCCTCACTTCATCAAAACCGGTGCGACCGGTATACCTTTACCACTCTATCATACCATACCATCTTAGGTTATTTGTGATCAAATCTGATCAAGGCTTTAGATCTTCTGACTTCTGACTTCTGAATCCTGAATCCTGGAATCATCGATACGCCGCGAGGTCGCGCTCGTCGATCGTGGGCATAAAGCGTGACATCTCAACCATTTTGAAGATCTTCTGATGGTGCGGGCTGACATTCATGGCATATAACTGAAAGCCGGATTTACGTGCTGCTACGACAAATTTCAGCAGCGCCGAGATCCCCGACGAATTAATAAACGAGACCTCGTTAAAGTCAAGCACGGTAATCGGCCGCATATCCTGGCATGCTTCGGAAATTGCGCCTGCCGAGATCGCATCGACGCTTGTGCTGGTAATGTGGAGCACTGCGACCTCGCCAAACTCCTCACGCCGAATAATATCGCTCATGGCTGGCCTCCCCGGTAAAGCCGTAAGGTAAGCACCGTGCCCTGGTGCGAAGAGCTTACCTCGTAGTCATCCACCAGTTCGCTGATCAAATACATTCCAAACCCGCGCAGATAGCCCGTTTCCAAGCTTTCTTCATCGACAACTCGGCGCGAAAAGTCGAGTTTATCAGTTCCTTCGCCCTCGTCGCTGATCCGTACCTCAAGCTTCTCACCGTCGATCTCGAACACAACGGCAACCAACCGCCCCGACTCGCGATGGTTGCCGTGCTCAATTGCATTGTTCACCGCTTCGCTAATCGCCAGCTTCAAGTCTTCGACCCGCTCCGCTGAAAATCCGAAAGCGGTTCCGACTTCGGCGGCGCTCGCACGCACCACCCGCTCAAAGATTGGGTTCGAGGGGATATGAAGTTCTACGCGTTCCATCCGGCTCCCTTTCCGCGCCACACCCTCCGACGCGTTGAGCGTACCCGATCACTCGTACTGGGCTATAACGAGGCACGGCATTCATCGCGCGCCTGCGGAGGCTAACTGTCGACGGCGCACCCCTGAGCCGGCAACCGCATTCTGGCGCGCCAGATGATCATAGCGGCGCAAGTAGGCTTTGCCCAGCGAGGTATTACCCACTTGCAAGTAACATGCGCCCAGGAAGTAAAGCGCCTGAGCGTGGCCCGGATTACGGCGCAATACCTTCTCGAAGAGTGGGATTGCGCGCGCCGGTTCGATAAGTTCTTTGTAACACAGGCCCAGCATGAAGTTCGTCTCGACATCGTCGGGCCAGTGCTCCAACACCATCGTGAACTCATGCGCGGCCAGATCGTAGCGGGTGCGCCGAATGTACATATACCCCAGGTCGTAGCGCAACGAATGCGCGTTAGGCGCCAGTTCCACCGCCTTACGCCACGCTGCGAGCGCCCAACTCTCGCGGCCGAGCATGTTGTACAGAAACCCGAGCAGGTAGTGTGCTTGCGGATCGGTGGGCAGTAATTGCACGGCACGCTCGAAGGCGCGCACCGCCGATGCATTAAGGCCCATGTCGTAGAGCAGTTTGCCCATGTTCAGGAAGAGTTGGCCATTCCGCGGGTTGAGTCGGGCACATTCGAACAGCAGATCATAAGCCTGTTTAGGCTTCTTTGAAAGGCGCAGCACCGCGCTCATGCGTAGGCGGGCATCGGTGAAGTTCTGATGCTGCGGCGGCACCAGGGCGTATTCTTCCAACGCTTCCTCGAAGCGGCGCTGCCGGGCGTACAAATTGCCGATCAGGTAACGCGCGTGGGCCTCGTCGGGTCGCCATTGGAGTAGGGCGCGATAGATCCGCTCGGCCTCTTCGTCGTAGCGCTGCTGCTTGAGCGCATCAGCGAGGCGGTAATACCACTGCGCCACCTCTTCTTCGCTGCGCGTGGCCAGCGTGTCGTCTTGCGGAGGCGGCTCCGGCGAGATGAACGTCGGTTCAACCCGCAGCGCCTCGGCGAAGCAGCGTTGCGCCAGTTCGTGCGCGCCGTGGCTCTGGTGCATCAGGCCCATGTAGTAGCGTGGTTCGGCGGCCTGCGGGCGCGCGTTGCACGCGCTGTTGTAGTGAATATACGCCCGTCCGGCGTCGTCGATCTTCTGGTAGCAGCGTCCGAGCGCAAAGTGCGCCTCGTAGAGATCGGGGTTATGCTCCAGCGTCTCTTTGAATGCGGCGATCGCCCGATCAACCTGGCTGCGGGCGGCAAAGGCCACCCCCAGGTTGTAATGCGCCTCGGCCAGTTGCTGGTCGGTTTGCACCGCCTCAAGGTACTCGCGCAGTGCCGGCTCCCATGCATCCTGGAAGGCTAGGGCATTGCCGATATAGAGGTAGATGATCGCGCGTTCGCGCTCGAAGATCTGCGCCTGTTCTTCGCCGTCCACATAAGCGGCGATCAAGGCTGCCTTAAAATGTTCGATCGCATCGACATAGGCCGCGCGCAGATATGAGCGCATCCCCTGACTGAAAGCCGCCCCCAGGCGCGTGCCGGTCATGAACCGTTCACTGCCGGTGAAAGTATCCAGATCCAGCGGCATAAAGTGCAACTGATCGTTGGCGGTCATAAGTTTCTCCGCTTCGCTCCGGGTTCGCTCCGGTTGTCCGGGCTACTAACTATAACATGCGGCAATGGGCCGCGTACATTACGGCTTTTTCAGCATTACCTCAGCGTCGATAATCTTCGATCGTCAATCGAAATTGCTGGTTGAGTTCGCGCGCCAGGCCCCGCCCAAACTGGGTTTGGACGATGGTGATTAGTTCGGGCAGTACGGCGAGCCAGTTTTCGGCATCGCTCGGGCGCTGGGCGAGTTCCGCGATCGCCGCCCAAAGCAAGTCGGCGCGCTCTACGCCCAGCACATCTTCACCCACACTGCGCAATTCGGCGTTTAGGTCGGTGAGCCGCCGGCGCAGCACCACCATCGTAATATCGTCGCTCTGGATGCCCGGGCTCCATGCGCGCAGTTCGTGGAGCAGCCGGGCCACCATGGCGCGCGGCTTCAAATGGCGGTTGGCGCTGACTAGTTCGTGCAGCCGTTCATAACTGAAGATCTCGCCGGTGCTGTTTTCAGCCTCCAAAACGCCATCGGTGTATAACACAACACTGTCGCCGGGTTCGAGGCACGCCCGCGCCTCCCGATAATCGCTGTCGCCGTCGACGCCGAGCGGCAGCCCGGATAGTTCCAGTTCGTGGACCATGCCATTTACCAGCAATGGAAAGGTGTGGCCGGCATTGGCGATATGCAACTCGCCACGCTGGAGGTCGAGTCGGGCGTAGAGCATCGTCACCATGCCGTGGGGAATCTCGCTCAGCACCCCACGATTGACGGCGGCCAGGGTCGGCGCCGGCGAGTCGTTGCGGCGGGCCTCATGGCGAAAGACGGTACGCGCCACGGCCATGCGTAGCGCTGCCGCCAACCCTTTACCCGAAACGTCGCCGATCATAATTCCATGCGTGCCATTGCCTAGCGGTAGAAAATCATACAGATCGCCGCCAAGATCACGCGCCGGCAAGGAGATTGCAGTGAGTTCCCAACCGGCCAGGCTTGGCGCTGCTTCAAGGAGCAAACCCTGCTGGAGATCGCGCGCGAGTTGCAACTCCTGCTCGATCTCGGCGGCCCGCCGTTGCTGCTCGGCGCTCATTCCCGGCGTCGGCGCTGCGGGCGGTGTTGGGCGCACAACGACCCGTCGCTGGGCCAGTGCTCGATGACTCAGAATGCTGCTCTTGCGCCGTATTCCCACCTGGTTATAGTAACGTTGGGGCATAACAGACTACCAAAGATAGTAAAAGGGCCGTTGGCCCTTTAGACGTTCCGTTCAGTAAGTTGATCGACATAACGTCTGCAGGTGGCATGGATCCAGTCGACAGCGACGCCATCGATCAGGTGGCCCGGCGGGTGCTGGGCGAGCCGCCGCAGAGCCGTTTGATATTCGCGCAAGGCGCTGGCGGGCTTGCTCGCTTGCCGATAACACTCCGCCAGATGAAAGGCGATCAGCGGCGATTCGGCGTCGAGATACCGGGCGCGCTCTAACTGGCGGACTGCATCAAGCGGCTGGCCTTGCCGCGCGTAAATCATTCCCAGGAGAATGTACGCCTCGATCGTCAGCGGGTTTAACTCGATTGCCCGGTGCGCCTCGGCTGCCGCCAGGTCCAGGTCGCCCCGATCGGCGTGGGCGCGTGCGGCAAGGGCCAGGATTGTTGGCGCATGGGCACCGCTTACCGGTGCAACTGCAAACAATTCTAATGCCGCATCGATTGCTCCGCTAGCGAGCAATTCCCGGCCACGCGCTACAAGCTCCGGCACGTTAAGGCGTTCCGGCAGGGCCGGGCTGCGTTCTTCGCGGTACACCGGAGGTGTGGCAAAGCGTTGCCCCGGCTGCGTAGGCGGCATGGGCGCAGTAAGGGGAGCCGTTGGCCGGCTGCGTCCGGCGCGTTCGCGTACTGGAGCGAGTTCACTCTGCGCCCGCGCATGCGACTCCTTATAGTAAACGAAGCTGCCGGCGACTTCTCGCCAGCGGAAGCGATCATAGATGTTCCAGAGCGTTTCGGAGAAGCCGAGAAAGAGCATCCCGCCTTCGGCAAGCACTGTATCAAAGCGCCCCATCAGATCGCGACAGGTGGCAAGTTGGAAGTAAATCGTCACATTCTGGCAGAAGATCAGCTGTAGGTCGCGCAGGGTGGAGGGAAACGGCGCGAGCAGGTTACGCTGTTCAAAGCGCACCAACTTCCGCACGTTATCGTTCACGCTTAAGGTGGCGCCGTGGGCGGTGAAGAAGCGGGTGCGTTGGACGCTGCTCAGGTTCATCAACGTCCGGCCGCTGTAGTGTCCAGTGCGAGCGCGATTAAGCGCGGCAGCACTGAGATCGGTGGCCCAGATTGTCACCGGGCGTGGCAGCGGATCGCCCAGCGCCTCTAATGCGGTAATCGCAATCGAGTAGGGTTCTTCGCCGGTGGCGCACCCTGCGCTCCAGATACTGATCGGCGCGCCCGCCGGCAGGCGCTGATGCAGTTCGGGCAGCACTACAGTGCGCAGCGCATGCATATGACGCTGATTGCGAAAAAAGAGCGTCTCGTGGTTCAACACCAGTTCGGCCAGGTCGTGCAGTTCGGCGGTGGTGGCAGTTGTGCCGAGGAAGGCCAGTTGATCTCCCAGCGGGCGTCCCGCTTGCTCCGCCTCACGCTGCACGGCGCTGCGCAACGCCTGCAAACGCGTGTCGTCGAGATACACGCCGCAATAACTCGCCAGCCTATCACGCAACTGCGCGAGGCGGGTCGTGATGAGTAGATCGGCTGGGAGCGTTTCTGACATGGTGAGTAGTGAGCGTTGGGCCGAAGCATTCGCTACGTGAATGCTTCGGCCTTACATCATACCATCCTGGTGCTGCGCAACGCCTCGCGTAGTGCGGCGGCGATCTGCTCCGGCGGGAGAATTGCGGCTACGACGCCGGCCTCGATTGCGGCGCGGGGCATACCGTAAATGGCGCAACTTGCCGCGTCCTGGGCGATTGTGTAGCCGCCGGCGTGTTTGATGGCGCGCATGCCTGCCACGCCGTCGCGGCCCATGCCGGTAAGCAGCACGCCAATCGTGGCTGGGCCGAAGCGCTCCGCTACCGATTGCATCGCAATATCCACCGATGGACGTTGCAGTAACAAGGGCTGGGCACTCAGGTGAACCGTACCGTTCGGGCGGATCAGCAGATCATAACGATCTGGTGCAACCAGCGCTGTGCCTGGCGTGAGCGCCGAACCTTCGCCGGCCAACAGCACGGGTAGCGGCGCTGTGGCGGCAAGCCATTCGACCAGCCCGGCGTTGAACCCCTGCGCAATGTGTTGCACGATCAGGACGGCTGCCGGAAAACCGTCTGGTAGACCAGCCAAAATCTGTTGGATCACTTTCGGCCCGCCGGTTGATGCGCCAATCACTACGACGGGAAAGGGCGAATGCAAAACAGAGAATGCCGAATGTGCCGCCTTTGCTACATCGGCAGAAGCCTCAGTAAGCGTTGAGGATGGCGTCAATGCTGTATCTTTGCGACGCCTACCGCGCAGGTGAGTCACGACCTTTACGCGGGCGAGCAATTTCACCTTGCGCAGCAGGGCGATCCGCGCCGCATCGAGCGCAGCTGCGTCATCCAGGCGGGGCTTCTCCATTACGTCGAGCGCCCCGGCGCCAAGCATTTGGAACGTGATGTCCACATCATAGCCGGAGAGCGACGCCGTCAGCACGAGGATTGGCGTCGGGTAGTACGCCATGATCTGGCGCGTCGTCTCAACGCCGTCCATTACCGGCATGCGCACATCGAGCAGCACGAGGTCGGGGCGCAATTCGGCCATTTTGGCCAGGGCAGCTTGCCCGTCGCCGGCTTCACCGATCACCTCAATCGCCGGCTCATCGGCGAAGAGCGCGCGCAGTAACTGTCGCGTCAGCGCCGAGTCGTCGACGATCAAGATGCGGATGGGTTGGCTCACTAGTTCATCTCCAGCACCATGCGCACGCGGTTGGGCAGGTTAAGCAAGTCGATATCTTTGTTCAGGTAATCATCGACGCCGGCTTCAAAGGCGGCCTGCTTATCGTCGCTCGAGGTGAGCATAATGATCCGCAGATCATCGAGCAACGGGTCGTCGCGCAGGCGGCGGCACACTTCATAACCGTCGATGCCGGGCATCTGGACGTCAAGTACCATCAAATCGGGCATCTCGGCGGCGATGGCGGCCAGCGCGTCTTCGCCGCTATGGGCGAGGCGCACTTCGTAGCCGAACATCTCTAGGCGTAACTTCACGATATCGGTCACGAGCTTGCTATCGTCGACGACAAGAATTCTTCCAGCCATAGCTTAACCCTCATAGCCAAGAAGTTGCTGGATCACTTCCAGCAGGCCATCTTGATTGAATTGACTTTTGACGATGTAGGCCTGAGCGCCGGCTTCAAGGCCGCGCCGACGATGTTCATCGGAGGCGAGGCTTGTGATCAGCACCACCGGTAGGCTGTCGAGTTGGGGGTCGCTACGGATCTGTGTTGTAAGTGTGAGTCCATCAATGCGGGGCATTTCAACATCACTTACGACGAGATCGTAGGGACGTGCGCGCAGTTTGTCAAGCGCATCGGCGCCATCCACGGCTGCCTGAACATCGTAGCCTGCCGATGCCAGGATGCTGCGGATCAATTCGCGAGTGGTGAATGAGTCGTCCACAACCAGGAGCCTGCGCTGCTGTTGGGGTGTTATCGACATAATGGTCGGCGCGCGGCGTGGGCCTTCCTGGGTGAGCGTTGTTGGGTTGAGCAGCAGCACCAGGCTGCCGTCGCCTAGTTGCACAGCGCCACTATAGACTCGCCAGGCCGCAAACAGCGGCCCGAGCGGTTTGACTACCACTTCGCGCTCGTCGAGCAGCGCATCCACGGTAAAGGCTAGCATGCGCTGCAAGTTACCCACCAGCACCGCCGGTCGGCGCGCAGCGTAGGTGAGATTTGGATCAACGCTTAACCCCAGGGCGTCGGCAAGCGGTTGAACGCTGATCGTGCGATCTTCAATGTCGATGGTTGGGCGGCCCTCCAGGTTCCGCAGTTGGGCCTGATGTACCCAGATCGTGCCGCGACAGCCGGTGGCCGGCAGGGCCAACATCGTGCGCCCGACGCGCACCAGCAATACGCGTGTGGTTACCAGGGTGAGCGGCAGGCTCAGCACGACGCGGGTGCCGTGACCGAGCTGCGACTCGATCCGCACCTGGCCGCCTAGCTCGTTGATATTCGCTCGTACGACATCCATGCCCACGCCGCGACCGGAAATGCTGCTCACTGTGGCGGCTGTTGAGAGGCCCGGTAAAAAGGTTAGATCGAGCGCTTCCAGATCACTCATGTGTGTAGCGACGTCGGCGCTGATCAGACCCATCTGTAAGGCGCGGTCGCGTATGCGTTGTGGGTCGATTCCGCGCCCATCGTCGCTCACGATCACCTGTACATCACCGCCGGTCGCCTCAGCCTTAACGCTGATCGTGCCACGAGCGGGTTTGCCGGCCGCCTTGCGCACCTCCGGCAGTTCGATGCCGTGGTCGGCGGCGTTGCGTACCAGGTGCATCAGCGGGTCGTTGATCAATTCCAGCACTTTACGATCAAGCTCCGTCGTTTCGCCCAGCAATTCCAAGTGTAACTCTTTGCCGGTGGTGGCCGCAAGGTCGCGGATGGCGCGCGGCAGGCTGGAATAGACCGTAGCGATCGGCAGCAGGCGCGCCGCCATCACTTCCTGCTCCAGGTCGCGCACGAGGTTCTCGTGCTGGTTCACGTGGCGGGCGAAGCGGCCGGCCTGACGCTGAACCAATTGTTGTGCTTCGGTATGGGCATGTTGGAGCGCCGTGAGCCGTTGGTCGAGCGCCTGACGCTGGGTAGTTGAGAAGCGCAGGCGGGTGAGTTCATCGCTGAGGGCTTGGAGCGCATGGACCTGTTGCTGGCTGATCTGCTGGAGCGCCTGAAGTTGGTCGGCGTGGTTACCGAAGACCTGCTGGCTTATTACGAGTTCGCCGGCGAGGTTGAGCATCCGGTCAAGCCGATCGACGCGCACCCGCACGGTCTGGCGCGGGGCCGGTCGGTCGGCCGTGGGACGTTCGGGGATTAGCACAGGCTCGGCAATTGGCGTTGGGGTGACAGCGACAGATGGCGCTCGTTGGGCTGCCTCAGGGAGGAGGCGTGCAATCAGGGCTTCGGCATCACTTGGCGCAGGCTGACTGGAAATCGCGGCATTGCTGAGGTTCAGGATCGCATCGCCGCTCTGGAAAAGCGCATCGGCCAGAGTGCGGTCGAACTCGCGTCGGCCCTGGCGTAGATCGTCGAGGGCACTTTCCATGGCGTGGGCGAGCCGCCCGACCAGTTCAAAGCCGAGCATGCGCGCTGAACCTTTGATCGTGTGGATAGCGCGAAAAACGCGATCAAGTTCAGCCCGGTGCTGCGCGGCATCACTGGTTGCCTCTAGGGCCAGCAACCCGGCGCCGAGCACGCGGATGTTTTCCGTCGTCTCTTCGTGAAACTGGTTGTAGAAGGCGGAAAGATCCATAATGAATGCACAAGGTAACATGCAAAAGGCAACATGGGCTTGCTGCGAACTGTGAACTGCGGACTGTGAACTGCGAACTGTGAACTGCGAACTGTGAACTGCGAACTGTGAACTGCGAACTGTGAACTGCGAACTGTGAACTGCGAACTGTGAACTGCGGACTGTGAACTGCGGACTGTGAACTGTGAACTGCGAACTGTGAACTACGGACTGTGAACTGCGGACTGTGAACTGCGGACTGTGAACTGCGAACTGTGAACTGCTTCGGTCGGTTTTTACGTTTTGCCTTGGCCTTAGTGTTCCGTCAGCGTGATCCCGTGCAGGCGGTCGGCGATGGCAGTGAGCGTGGCGGCGGCATCGGCGAGTTGGCGGGCGCCGTGGGCGCTCTGGCGCGCTACTTCGGCGATCTCGCGCATCGTTTCTACCACCTGTTCGCTTGCACTCTGCTGCTGCGCAGTGGCCAGGTTGATCTCCGCCGCCGATTGGGCTGTGCGCTCGGCAACCATCACGATATTGTCCATCGTCTGCCCGGCGCGATGCGCCAATTCAACGCCGCGCTCGACCTCTTTGCTGCCCTCCTCGGCGGCCAGAATTGCAGAACTGGTGGCCTGACGGATCTCGGCAATCACGCCCTTGACTTCTTTGGCGGCGGCGAGGGTGCGGTTGGCCAGGCTCTTCACTTCAGCGGCAACTACGGCGAAGCGACGCCCGTGCTCGCCCGCGCCGGCGGCTTCAATCGCGGCGTTCAGAGCCAGCAGGTGCGTTTCGTCGGAAATGTCGTCGATCAAGTCGATAATCTCGCCGATCTGCTGCGAGCGCTCGCCCAGACTCAACACCCGCGTCGAAACATCCTGCACCCGCCCGCGGATGCGCTCCATCGCCTGAATCGCCTCATCGACGGCGTCCTGACCACTACTCAGGTTTTCGAGGGTTTGCTGGCCGGCTGTGGCGACATGTTCGCTCGCCTGCGCGATCTGGCGCGCGGTGCTGCCAAGTTCCTCGATCGTGGTGCTGACCTCGCTCACCGCGCTGGCCTGTTCGCTGGCGCCGCTGGCCTGCTGCTGCGATGTCACCTGGAGTTGCGCGGCGGCGACCGAGAGCTCGCTGCCGAGTTCAACCTGCTGGATCCCCCGCTCCATCAGTTGCTCAGTCTTGCGCAGCAACTCTTCGGCGCGCTCCTGGGATTGGCCGATGACGCGCATCAGATCGCCGCCGCTGAGCGAGGCGAGCAAAGCGAGGAAGCCTGTGGTCAGCACAAAGGCCAACCCGGTAATCCAGGGCGCGCTGCGCACCGGTGGGCTATAGATGCCCATGGTTTCGGCGCTGAGTAAGGTCAGACAAGCCCCGATACTGGCCAGGGCAACGAGCGGCCCATCGCGGCCTTTGCCAAGCAGACCCGCACTCACAATCGGGATAAAGAAGCTCAGGGTGAGCGGGCCATTTGCTCCACCGATCAGATAGGTTCCGAGTGCGCTACAGAGCACCATGCCATAGAAGAGCACGCGCCGGCCGTAGGTGCTCTGGCCGTGCTGGATCAGCCGTCCGGCGATGCCATAGACGCTGAGGGCACTAACGGCCAATATCAGCAACCAGGCCATGTTGGCGCCCGCAATGCCGCCGGTGCTCCAGAGGGCCAGCGTTGTACCGAAGAACACAACAATCAGAACACCGCCTGCGGCTACCATCAGCCAGAGTAGCGTTGTGTTGTCGCGCAGGGCGATCACCTGGTCGGTATCGATCGAGTGTGACGGGCGTTGGGTTAGTTCCATAAGATTTTTCGGGATGATGTCGCAGGGGCGCGTCGCGACGCGCACTTACTGGTGTCATGGGTAATGAAATGATCAGCTTACATCGGCAGCTAGTTGTTCTAGGTCGAGCACGATCACAGGGTGATCGGCGCACACGGCGACCCCGATCACCCAGCGTTGGGCAAGTCGGTTGGCGATCAATGGCGCAAGGGGATGGAGTTCAACTTCGGCCAGATCTTCAACCCGCTCAACGATCAGCGCAACGCTGTGCCGGCGCAGGCGTACGCCAAGTACGTGCCCAGCGTCGGAAAGCGCTTGCGTGTTGTTGATCAGCATCGCGAGATCGATGTAATGGATCCGTTGACCGCGCGCATCGTGGGTCGGCGGGTGTGCCGCGTCGTAGGCGCGCATCCAGTCTACTGCATGGGGGTAGACCAGATACGCACAACCACCGGCGGTGATCTGCAGCAGTGTGGTGGTCGCCGGCGCTGTCGTCATCTGCGGCCCTCCTGCACAGCATGAACCAGCGCGCCGAGATCGAGCCGGGCCAGTGGTCGATCGGTGCGTCGGATCACGCCGCTGACGAGGCGGGCGCCGTTGGTTCCGTGGCCTGCCGGTGGTGGATCGAACGGCTCAGGCAGTTCTTGCAGATCCAGCACAGCATCGACGAGCAGGGCCAGATCGATGCCGGCGTGGTGTACAATCACCAGCCGTGTGGCGCGATCGGGCGGCTGGGCAGGCAAGCCAAGCAGCAGGCGCAGATCAACCATGGGCACCACAATGCCGCGCTGGCTGATAATGCCGGGCAGCACGGGCGGGGCGCCGGGCACGGGCGTAGGCGCACGCCAACGGATCACCTCGCGGACATACCTGCCGTCGAGCGCAAAATCTTCGGCACCAACATGAATGAGCAAATAAGCCGGCGCGGTTGACATATGTTTGGTTATATTGGGCTGCAGGGCTGCGCAAGGCCGCTCCGTCGGCTCATCTTGCCGTTTATAGCGGCGTTCAACAGCAATCAGCCAATCTGAGGATGCTGCGCGAGCAGCGAACCACCCGTCTCAGCGCCGCAGCGGCTCAATAATGCTGCTCAGTGATCTAGCATACACGGAAACGCGCACGAGGGTCAAGCGGAATGCTGGTACAGGGGTAGCCTTGGGCGCAGTACTTGTGGGCATCAGAACGAGGGGGGAACTACACCACCTCGTTTATGGACTTACCAATGGTCAACCTTTACAATTTCTAGGTGCCGAAGTAAAATGATCCGTCATTGACGAGGAATAACGAAAGGCATGGCATTCTGTGAGCAAGAAGATTCGCGTAGCGATTATCGGCGTAGGCAATTGCGCTTCGTCGTTAGTACAGGGCGTCCAGTATTACCGCGATGCCGTCGAGACCGATCAGGTTCCGGGGCTGATGCATGTGAATCTCGGCGGGTATCACATCCGCGACATCGAGTTTTCGGCCGCCTTCGATATTGGCGACACGAAGGTCGATAAGGACTTGAGTGAGGCGATTTTCGCCAAACCAAACAACACCTATAAGTTCACCGATGTGCCGAAGCTCGGCGTGCCGGTGAGCCGCGGAATGACCCACGACGGCATCGGGAAGTACCTGAGCGAGGTGATCACCAAATCGCAGCGCAGCACCGACGATATTGTGCGCATTCTGCGCGAAACGGAGACCGACGTAGTGATCTCGTATCTGCCGGTGGGCAGCGAGATGGCTACGAAGTGGTATGTCGAGCAGATTTTGGAGGCCGGGTGCGCTTTCATCAACTGTGTGCCGGTGTTTATTGCCAGCCAGGAGTACTGGCGGCGGCGGTTTGAAGAGAAGGGCCTGCCGATCATTGGCGACGACATTAAGAGCCAGGTTGGGGCCACGATTACGCACCGTGTGCTGACGACGCTCTTCCAGGAGCGCGGCGTGCGTCTTGATCGCACCTACCAGTTGAACTTCGGCGGCAACACCGACTTTCTGAATATGCTGGAGCGCGAGCGGCTGGAGAGTAAGAAGATCAGCAAGACGAACGCCGTCACCAGCCAGTTGCCGTACGAACTTGCCCCAGGTGATGTGCATGTCGGGCCGAGCGATTATGTGCCCTGGTTGGGCGACCGCAAGTGGGCGTACATTCGCATGGAAGGCACCACATTCGGCGATGTGCCGTTGAACCTAGAGTTGAAGCTCGAAGTCTGGGACTCGCCGAACTCGGCCGGCGTAGTGATCGACGCGGTGCGCTGCGCCAAGTTGGCCCTTGATCGCGGCATCGGCGGGGCGATCTACGGCCCGAGCAGTTACTTCATGAAGACGCCGCCGAAGCAGTTCACCGACTACGAAGCCCACGATCTGACCGAGCGCTTTATTCGCGGCGAGGTTGGGGCAAAGTAGGCGGCGTGCGTGTATGGGGCGGGGCCGGCGCGTACGTGTTGGCCCCGCCCCATTATGCTACAATAGCGCCACCATGAAACTGATCGTCCAGATTCCTGCGTTGAATGAGCGCGATACGATCGCGGAAGTGATCGCCGATATTCCGCGTCAGATCCCCGGCGTTACATCGGTGGAAGTGCTGATCATCGACGATGGCTGCACCGACGATACTGTTGCTGTGGCTCTGCGCGCCGGCGCCGATCATATTGTGCGCCACACGAGTAATAAGGGTCTGGCCACGGCGTATCAGACTGGGATCGACACGGCGCTACGCCTCGGCGCCGACCTGGTTGTTAATACTGATGCCGACAATCAATATCCCGGCGCAGAGATTACGCGCCTGGTTGAGCCGATTGTCGCTGGGCGCGCCGATATTGTCGTCGGCGACCGGCAAGTGCAAACGATTGAGCACTTCTCGCCACTCAAGAAGGCGCTCCAGCACCTGGGCAGTTCGGTTGTGCGCTGGGCCTCGGAGACGGATGTACCCGATACAGTGAGCGGCTTCCGCGCCCTTTCGCGCGAGGCGGCGCTGCGCACCTTCGTCACCACCGATTTTTCCTACACGGTTGAGGCGCTGATCCAGGCCGGTAAGCGTCGCCTGACGATCACTGCGGTACCGATCCGTACCAATTCAGTGATCCGGCCTTCACGGCTGCATCGCGGGAACTGGAATTTCATCAAACGGCAATCGGCAATCATCGCCCGCACGTATGCTACCTACGAACCGCTGAAAGTGTTTAGTTACATTGCGGCGGCGCTGTTTGCACCGGGGGCGCTGCTCTTGCTGTGGGCGTTTATCGTCTTTGTTGGTCGGCGTTTTGACGTGCTCGACAATACCAACATTCAGTCGCTCGTTGTGGGGAGCATTCTGGTGCTGATGGCGCTGATCACCTTCCTAATCGGCCTGCTCGCCGACCGGGTCGGCGGCGTACGCCGGGTGCAAGAAGAATTGCTTTACCGCATGCGTAAATCGCAGGCTGAAGACGAGGCGTGGCGGCGCACAGTGAGCACGCGCCTCGACGAGATCGATGCGGCGATTCAGCGCGAAGAAGCGGAAAAAGCGGTCAGCCAGTAGTAGCAGTTGGGCAAACAAAAAAGCGGGTGGCGCTGCCGAGGCAGGCCACCCGCTTTTGAAGCGAGGCATCAGGCATCGAACTGACTGAGAGGCATCGTTTGTGGCGCCGGCTGGGGCGCGGGGGCGCCGCGCGAGCCGGACCAGAGCGCGTGGAGGTGCTGCATCGCGCCGCCCGTCCGCCGATCAAGCAACATTACAAACCGTGTCGCCTCAGCCAGACCCAGACGTTCGACAAGCGCCTCCCAACCTTCCTCAATCAGTCGCATCTCCGCCTGCGTCATCGGTAGTACTCCTTGAGTAGATCAATATCAGCCTGAACCATAGATTGGACGAGTTCGGTAAAACTGGTCTTCGGCTGCCATCCAAGCACGTTGCGCGCCTTAGCGGGGTCGCCAATCAGCAGATCCACTTCGGCCGGACGCATAAAACGCTCATCCTGTACGACATAATCCTTGTAGTCGAGACCGACCTCGCCAAAGGCGAGTTCGCAGAACTCACGCACCGAGTGCGTTTCCCCAGTGGCAACCACAAAATCATCGGGCGCATCCTGCTGAAGCATGAGCCACATTGCTTCGACATAATCGCCGGCGAAACCCCAATCACGCTGGGCGTCGAGGGTGCCCAACCGCAATTCAGTGGCCATACCGAGATGAATGCGCGCCACGCCGTGCGCGATCTTGCGGGTAACAAATTCTAACCCACGCCGGGGGCTTTCATGGTTAAACAAGATCCCCGAGGAAGCGTGCATGCCATAACTTTCACGGTAGTTTACCGTGATCCAATGGCCATAGACCTTCGCAACCCCGTACGGGCTGCGCGGATAGAAAGGCGTCGTCTCTTTTTGCGGCACCTCGACGACCTTCCCGAACATTTCGGAGCTACTTGCCTGATAGAAGCGGATCTCCGGATCGACAATGCGCACGGCATCGAGCATGCGCGTCACGCCGAGGGCCGTGGTTTCGCCGGTAAACACCGGTTGTGACCAGGATGTCTGCACGAACGACTGAGCAGCGAGGTTATAGACCTCACTGGGGCGATGATCGCGCAGGACATTGATCAGCGACACCTCATCAAGCAGATCGCCCGTCACCAGGGTCAAATCGTCTTGAATATGCTTAATGCGCTCGAAATTGACGGTGCTGCTGCGCCGCACCATTCCGATCACCTCATAGCCCCGGTCGAGCAGAAGCTCTGCAAGGTAGCTTCCATCCTGGCCGGTAATGCCGGTGATCAATGCACGCTTTTTCATACGAACCAATCTCCTCACTGCTGCTAAGGCGGTCACAGAACCGGCATACTATACTACGGAACGTGACTGCTGCGTGAGGACTTCTGACCTTTGATACCTGATATCTTGATGCCTGAGACGTGAGATGGGCGGGCCGCGACCCGCCCGTACCATCTGCCTCCTCCGGCCCTGCCCCCGGCCTATGCTCCCTGCGCAGCGGCGACGGCTTTCTGCGCGGCTTCGGCGAGGGTGGCGGCGGGAATGAGTTTTGAGTCGGCGAGGAGTGCGCGGCCCTCCACCTCGTTGGTACCGGTAAGCCGGGCGATCATCGGGACGTCAGTGGGCACCTCTTCGAGGGCGGCGATGATCCCGCGCGCGACTTCATCGACACGCGTGATACCGCCGAAGATATTGAACATTACCGCTTTTACATTTGGGTCGGCGAGGATGATGCGCAGCGCAGCCTTGACCTTCTCTTTGCCGGCGCCACCGCCGATGTCGAGGAAGTTCGCCGGTGCGCCGCCGTAGAGCTTCACCACGTCCATGGTCGCCATCGCCAGGCCGGCACCGTTCACCATACAACCGATACTGCCGTCGAGCTTGATAAAGGTCAGATCGGCCAGGCGCGCCTGCCGCTCGACTTCAGGCTCATCGGATGGATCGCGCAGTTCGGCCAGATCGGGGTGGCGGAAGAGCGCGCTATCGTCGAGGAGAATCTTCGAGTCCAGCGCCTGGAGGCTGCCATCGGCGCGAATCACGAGCGGGTTAATCTCGGCCAGCGATGCGTCGGTATCGACAAATACCTTGTAGAGCCCGGCGGCGATCTGGGCAAACTGGCGGGCCTGCTTACTATCGGTGAGGCCAATCGCAAATGCAAGCTCGCGCGCCTGATAGTCGAGCAAACCAAGTTGGGGATGCGCAGGCAGTTTTATAATTGCGTCAGGGTTCGTCTTGGCGACCTCTTCGATCTCGACACCACCCTCAGCGGAAGCAATCATCACCACACGCTTCGTGGCCCGGTCGAGGATTGCACTGAGGTAGATCTCCTTCTGATAGGTGATCGCCTCGGCAACAAGCACCTTTTCGACCGTCAACCCTTTAATAGCCATGCCGAGGATCTGACTTGCGACGGCCTCCGCCTGATCAGGCGTTTCGGCCAATTTAACGCCGCCGGCCTTC
>JBBRUG010000049.1:0-23486 GCA_038247995.1 Chloroflexales bacterium
CTCCCGCTCATGCAGTTGATCCCGGAACCCTGGCCAAAAAGTCTTGACACGCATGGTGCACGTCCTCCGACCGACCAACCGCATCAGAAAGCGGCCGAGCAAAAACCCTACACCTGAGAGCTGCCCTCTTCTCCCGCACGGGGAGAAGAGGGGGCGCCACAGATTGCGCGTCCTGATGCTGTACGATCCCGCTCCAGGCCTCCAGCAGCCGCGCATTCGCGTCCGGGCGGCGCGGCGCAACCCGCACCCAAGCCGGCAACCCGAATGAGGCGCAGTCGCGCACGAGGCAACCCCGACGGAGCAACGCCGCGCGAGTGGCTGCGCCGTCGCCGGTTTGTACCAGCATGAAGGGCAGTCCGCCGCGCCGGATCGGCAGGCCCAGCGCAGTGAGATCGGCGTACAGCGCGTCGCTCGCCGCCCACAGTTGCGGAATGCTCGTCGGTAAAAACGTTGTTGCCCTAAGCGCCGCCAATCCGGCGGCCTGGGCCGCGCTGTTCACGCTCCAGGTCGATTGGTACGCCCCAATCTGTTGCACCAGTTCGGGCGTTGCCAGCAGGTAGCCGAGGCGTAAGCCGGCCAGGGCATAACTTTTGGTCAGTGAATGCAGCTCGATGAGCTGAGGCAACCCACTATACAGGTATGCTTCAGGATCGCGCTGCAATGCGGTGTATGACCGATCCAGCACAAGGTATCCACCAAATGCGGCACACTGATCGTGCAACAGCCCGATCAGATCGGCGCTGGCGGCCACCCCAGTCGGGTTGTTCGGGCTACAGAGCCAGATCACCTGAGGGCGCGTGCGGGCGATGATTAGCTTCAGCGCCTCGCCATCGGGTTGGAATGCAGCCCCCGGGTGGCTCGCTACTTCGATCACACGCGCCCCGGCGAGCCGGCTGGCATGTGCATATTCGCCATACGTCGGCCCAATCGCCAGCGCCACGGCTTCCGGTTGCAAGAACGTGCGCGCAATCAGGTGGATCAGTTCGTTGGCTCCGTTGCCGACCAGGAGGCGGGTTGCGGCAACCTGATACTGTGCGGCCAGGGCAATGCGCAGTGCGCGACAACTGCGATCCGGATAGGGCGCCGGATCGAGTGCAGCCAGGGCCGCCGGCACTTCCGGCGGCGGGCCGAAGGGGTTGATGTTGCTGCTGAAATCGAGCAGATCCTCAGGCTGTAGATCGAGCGCCGCCAGTTCGCTGTGATCGAGCGCGCCGTGCGCTACGGGTTCGTGCGCGCCCATGCCGCCTCCAGGGCTTTGATCTCGACCGGGATGCCACAAACCAGCAGGTAGGTTTCGGCAGCGGCGGCAGCTACCTGTTGATTCGCCCGGCCCAATAGATCGCGGTAGATCCGCCCGAGCGGGTAGGCCGGCACGATGCCCATGCCCACTTCGTTCGTCACGATGATCAGGGTCAGGTCGCGTTCATGCGCGGCAGCCAGGATCGCCGCTACTTCTTGCTCGACGCTTGGCTGCGGGTTAGCTTCATTGGCCAGGAGCAGGTTACTCACCAGCAGCGCCAGGCAATCGAGCAGCACAACACTGCCCGGCGCAAGCGTAGCCAGCAGCGGCGCCACGGCGAGCGGCGTTTCGTGGGTGATCCACGTTGCCGGGCGGCGCACTTGGTGCAGGCCGATCCGTGCGCGCATCTCGTCGTCGCGGGCCTCGGCGGTGGCAATGTAGATCACCTGCTCGCCACACTGCGCCGCGTACTGTTCAGCGCGGGCGCTCTTGCCGCTGCGCGCCCCGCCGGTAAACAGAACGATCCGATGCTTCATGGCGAACCCGCTTGCAGATGTTCCTGCCAATAGTGATGGGTCTTTGCGACAGCCGTAATCACATTGCGGATCTCCGCTTCCAGTTGAAACGCCGGCCCGGCAGGCACAAAGAGCAGTTTGCCCTCACGCCGAACGCTGATATTCTCGACCACAATCGCGCGCAGCAACCAGAGCGCCATCGCCTCGCTCGTACAATTCAGGCCCACCCAGCCAGGGGCGCCATCTGTGATGATCGGCAACCCAGTCACCAGGGCCAACCCGCGCGCAAGTTCGGCCACAACGCGCTGATAAGCCGCCGGCTGCGCAGCGACTGCCTCCGCCGTCACGGGTTCCAGCAACACGCCGCAATGCGGTGGGCCTCCGGCCAGGGCGAGTTCACAGAAGGGGCTGTCTGGGTCGTCCTGACCCCACATCTGATCCCAGGCGACGTTGCCTGCGGCGTCGTAGACAAATGCGGCGCCCGCCATCGGCGCGACACTCACCGTGACGTTGCCCTGATAGCGCGGGGGCAGGATGCTTTGGACAGGAGCGTGGCTGTGCCCATGCGGCCGCGTGGGGACGAAACCGCGCACTCCAGGGCTGTGGACTGTGGCTTGCGGGCGATCGTAATCGGCCTCAAAGCCCGGCATCAACTGGCGGTAGGTACACACATCGCAGTTCATCGTAGCGGTGCCGCTGAGCGCCTCGGTGTAACGCTGGTTAATGGCGGCGATGACGCCGGCGTGGACGCCCAGATGTTTGGCAAGCCGGATTGGCACAGCGCTGTGGCGGCGTTGGGCGGCCTCGACGAACATACCAACCCGCTGCTGAACCCGCCCGCTGAAGAGCAGATAGGGCAGCACAATCACCTGGCGCGCGCCCAGGGCGATACAGCGGGCAATGGTTGTTGCCGGATCGGGTTGGCCCAAACCATAAAAGCCGTACTCGACCCAGCCATACTCACGGCCTTCCCAGAGCAGGCGGGCCAGCCGGGCCACCTCGGCATTGCTGTCGGGGTCGCTCCGGCCCTGCCCAATGATCGCCAGGGCGGTTTCTGGCCAGGGAATACTGAGGTCGGCTGCGGCGCGGGCTTGGTCGGCGCGCTCGGCCAGGGTACGCACCAGGGCGTATTGGGCATTGAGCGGAGTGCCATAGTGAAAAGTTATTGCGGGCCAACGCCGGCGCGCCAGGTTGATCGCCGTGGGCATGGCGTTCTTCTGGTGATCGGCGGCGCCAAGCAGCAGCGGCAGCGCCACAATCTGCTGGAAGCCGGCCTGCGCGCATGCCTCAATGGCCTCGTCGAGGGTCGGCTCAGCGGCTGCGAGGAAACATGGCTGCACAAAAACCGTCAACTGGTCGCTCAACAATCCGGCAAGCCGGCTAAGCTCGGCCTGGCCCGCCGCGTCAGGGGCCTGAGCAATCAGTAAGAGCGCGATCCGATCAGTAGGCATAACAGCACTTTCCTGAGTCAATATGGGCGTCATCGGTCAGATGCAAGCAAACTTCGTTCACCGACTACGACCTGGCGCCCAGCATAAGCGCAAAGCCGAGCAAAACAACCGTGATCCGGGCAATTCGGCGCGCCTCGGCGATTAGGGCGGCATCGGGTTGGCGTAAGCCGTTGCCCAGGGTGTAGTGATCGCGCTTGGTGAGCGTGGTATCCAGCGCACCGGCCATTGTCGCCATGGGCCAACCGGCGTTGGGCGAGGCGGTACGGCCGGCGTCGCGCAGGGCAACCTGCCAGGCGAGTGCGCCCCGCCCGTTCACGCACTGCGCCGCGAGGGCGAGCAATGCTGCCGTCAGGCGGGCCGGCAGCAGGTTGAACAGATCATCGAGGCGGGCGGCGGCTTTGCCCAGATCTTCGTAACGCGGATTGCGATAGCCCCACATGGCGTCGGCGGTATTGGTGAGCCGGTAGATCGTCAGCCCCGGCAGGCCACCTACGCAATACGCCAGCAACGGCGCCATCAGGCTGTCGGACAGATTCTCGGCCAGCGACTCGATTGCGGCCGCCGCTACTTCGGCGGCGGTCAGTTCCGCCGTGGGCCGGCTGACCAGGTGCCAACTGAGCAACCGCCGCGCCTCGGCCAGATTATCTTGCTCCAAGGCGGCCTGCACCTCACCGACAGCGCGATCCAGCCCCCGGTAGGCCAGCAGGGTTGAGGCGGCCAACCCTTGGAGGAGCATGTGCCGTGGGATCAGCGCCGTCACGCCGCCGCCAAGCGTAATGCTAGCGGCCAGCCAGGTTGCGCCCAAGACCCGCCGCGCCGGAGCGTGCTGCGGAGCCAGCCGTTCACCCAACGTGAACCAATTGCCGAACGCCACCACCGGATGCCATGCGTTCGGCGGGTCGCCCAGCAGCGCATCAACGGCCAGCGCGATCAGCAGCGTACGGCTGCGCAGAGTAAGTATAGCCGGATCTGCATTATGCAAGATCGCCACATTCGCCAGCGGGCATGGCCCCAGGCATCCGCCCTGGTTCAGATGCACCTGGTTGCGCAGCTTGCGCCGTTTGCGGCGTTCGTGGCTCAAAACTCGATCCCTTTCTGCGCCTTAATGCCCTGATCGCCGAAGGGGTGCTTGATCTCGCGCATCTCGGTTACCAGGTCGGCCGCATCAATCAAGACTTGCGGCGCGTCGCGGCCGGTAATGATCAGGTGCAGCATTGGCGGCTTGTGGGCCTGGAGCCAGGCCACCACTTCGGCGGGATCAAGCCAGCCGAAGTGCAGCACATAGGTGAACTCATCGAGCAGAAAGATGTCGTAATCGCCCGACCCAATCCGCTCCTTCGCCACCTCCCAGCCGTGCAGCGCCTTAGCCTGCGTCTCGTCCATATCGCGGCTCGTCCACGTCCAGCCGTCGCCCATCGGGGTGAGCTTCACGCCCATGCGCTCCAGGGCGCGCAATTCGCCATAATTGGCGTTGGCATGCTTGAAGAACTGGATGCCGCCGACGCGCATGTCACGGCCCCAGGCCCGCGTCAGGATGCCCAGCGCCGCCGTGGTTTTGCCTTTGCCGTTGCCGGTATTCACCAGCAACAAGCCTTTTTGTTTGCGTTTGGCCCGCGCCGCCTTGCGCCGCGCTTCGGATTCGGTTGTGGAACTGAGTTGGGTGCTGGCCGGTTCGGGCGCTCCTTCAGCATCTTCGCCGTTCTGCTCCAGGTCGTCGCCGCTCTGATCCGGGGTGTAGGCGGTTTCGTCGGCTGCTTCCGGCGCAGCGCTCTGGCGATGGAACACGTGCTCCGCTACCGGTTGCCCGCCGATCAGGTGTTCATAGACGATCCGTTCCAACAGCGCCGCATCGACATGGTGGTACCAGATCCCGTCAGGGTAGACCACAACAATCGGCCCGCCCTGGCACACGCCGAGGCAGCCGCTGAGCGTACACTTCACCCGCGCCGGGTTGCGCAGTTTGGTCAGGCCAAGCGGTTGGGCCAGTTCACGGAAGCGCTGCTGGAGGTGCGCGGCGGCCTCCGGGTCGGCGCAATCGCCGTGTTCGCAGATCAGCAGGTGGCGAGCGTAGGGCCGCATAACGGGCGCAGATTGTTCAGACATGTGAAACCTCGTTGAGTGCAGGCATTAATGGCGTGATCAGCGGTGTGCCATAGATGGGATGCACGCTTACCGCAACCAGTACTTCATAGGCGCGTAACAACAGGTCGGCATTGAGCACGGCGGACGGCGGGCCGAAGGCCAACAACTGCCCCTGGGCCAGCAGCGCGATTCGGTCGGCCACAAGCGCGGCCTGGTTGAGGTCGTGCAGGGTAACAACGACGGTTAGCCCATTCTGGTGCGCCAGGCGTTGGGCCAGGCTAAGGATCGCCACCTGGTATTTCAGGTCGAGCGCGGCGGTCGGTTCGTCGAGCAGCAGCACCTGTGGCTCCTGGGCCAGCGCCCGCGCCAGGATCACTCGCCGTTGTTCGCCCCCCGAAAGGTCGGCCAGGAGCCTTTCGCGCAGGTGCGCCACGCCGGTGCGCTCCAGCGCCTGCTCGACTGCCGCGCGGTCAACTGCCGTCAGCGGCAATAGCCAACCCCGATGCGGCGCACGGCCGAGCGCCACAAGTTGTTCTACCGTCAGCGGCGCGGGCGTGGCCATCTGGGGCGCCAGCGCGAGTTGGCGGGTCAGAGCGCGTGGGGTGAGACTGGTCAGGGTGTGGCCGTCGAGCAGCGCCGCGCCGCCCGAGGGCTGTAGCAAGCGAGCCAACGCACGCAGCAGAGTTGTTTTGCCGGCGCCGTTCGGGCCGATCAGCGCCAACACCTCGCCCGGTTGCGCCGCCAAACTCACCCGCTCAACAACCGTGCGCCCGCCCAGCGTACAGCTCAATGTGGCAGCTTCTAACCGCATCTAGCACCTTTCCTCAGTTTGCAGTCCGCGCTCCGCTTTACCGCCGCCGCAACAGCCAGAGAAACAACGGGCCGCCCAGTAGTGCGGTGAGAATCCCCACCGGCAATTCGAGCGGGGCGACAATGCTCCGGGCCACACTATCGGCCAAGACGAGCAGCAATGCGCCGATCAGGGCACTGGCCGGGATGAGGCGGGCGTGGCCGCTGCCGCAGATCAGCCGGGCCAGGTGCGGAGCGATCAGGCCAACGAACCCGACGATCCCACTGGCGGCGACGGCGGCGGCAGTTGCCAGGCTGGCCGCCACCACGATCACGCCGCGGGCCTGGGCGAGCGGTAACCCGAGGCTGCGCGCCGTTTCTTCGCCGGTGCTGAGCGCGTCGAGCGGGCGCGCCATTAGCCAGAGCACGCCCAGGCCAAGCAGCAACGCCGGGCCGCTCAGAAGCAGGTGGCCCCAACTACGCCCTGCGAAGCCGCCCAGCAACCAGGCGAAAATCTCGGGGAGTTGGCGGTCGTTGAGCAGCATTAGCAGCGAAACCAGCGCCGAGAGCACGGTGCTGAGCGCCGCCCCGGCCAGCAGCAGCGCGATTACCGATGCATCATTCCCGGAGGCCGCGATTATGTAAACAACCAGCACAGCCAGGAGCGCGCCCACAAATGCCGCCAACGGCACTGAGAGCGGCATCCAGCCCGCGGCGCCGCCGATAATCGCCAGTGTTGCGCCGAGCGCCGCCCCGCCCGACGCGCCGATCACAAACGGATCGGCCAGTGGGTTACGAAACAGGCCCTGAAATGCCGCCCCGGCCCCGGCCAATCCCGCGCCGACCAAGGCCGCCAGCAGCACGCGGGCCAGGCGTAAATCCCAGACGATCGCTACATCCGCCGGACGCACGGCCGGATCATTGGGGCTGAGCAGCGCCCCCAGCACCCGTTCCGGCGCAAGGGCTACGCCGCCCACACCCAGGCTGAGCAGCATAACCACGGCCAGAACGCTCGTCAGCAGAGTGGCCCAGAGCAGGCTAGGTGCGGCGCGGCGGGTCACGGAAAGCGCGGCGGGTAGAGCGCGCGCGCCAGGGCTTCAAGTGCGTCGGCGAGGCGCGGCCCGGGGCGCGAGGTCATGTCGGCATCGAGCAGAAAAACCTGCCCGGTTTCGACGGCCTGGATCGTGCTCCAACCGGGCCGCTGAGCAACCATTTCCGGCGTCAGCTTTTCGGCGTGCGAGTCGGGGCCAAGAATGACCTGTGGGTTGCGCTCGACAATCGCTTCGGCGCTGACCTGCGGGTAATCCTCAGCTGCATCGGCAAAAATATTGTTTGCCCCAACCAGGTCGATCATCTGACCGATGAACGTGTCCGGCCCGGCGGTCATCAGCGGCTCGTCGAACACTTCCCAGAAGACCGTCGGGCGCTCGGCGGCAGGCACTGCGGCCACAACGGCGGTTACCGCATCGACGCGAGCGCGCATCGCGGTAACCACTTCAGCCGCCTGCAGCGTATTACCGGTCAGGTAGCCGGCCTGCTCAATATTTGCATACACATCTTCAAAACTGTTCGGCGCGAACACAATCACCGGGATGCCCAGTTCTTCCAGCGCTTCAACCACCGGCGCCTGGCTGGCCGTCCCGGCGAGCACCAGGTCGGGCGTGAGATCGACAATCGCTTCGACGCTGATCGTGCGGGTCGTAACGCCGCCGATTTCGGGCAGTGCAGCGGCCTCGGGCGGGAAGTTGCAAAAACGGGTGTTGCCCACAAGTTGCGGCCCGGCGCCGACGGCAAACAAGATCTCAGTCACTGAGGGGTTAAGCGAGACAATCCGCAGCGGCACCCGATCCAGCGTGATCCGGCGGCCGAGGGCGTCGGTAACCTCCAGGGCAGCGGTCGGTACGCTGGTGGGCACAGTTGGCGGCGCAGCAGTAGGCATGGTCGTCGGCGCGGTCGTCGGCGCAGCAACAACGGGGGCAGCGGTAGGTTGGGCGGCGGATGGACTGCCACAGGCGTTAAGTATGGCGGCCAGGGCGATCAGTACCGTCAGGCGGCAGAAATGGGCACGCATTGAATGCTCCTACGGATCGGCATGCAAAAACCCCGGCCTCATACGAGAACCGGGGCGACACAACAACCATGCAAACCATCACGCAGGCGCGTTTAGGGATCGCGGGTCATGCTCGTCCTCCTTAGCTCGAGAAGGGATGAACAATAACGTCGCGGCAGGCGTCCTGGCTTCTGGCGCTCGTAGCGAGCGACCAGTTACAGTTGCGGCACAGCGCTGGACTTTCACCAGCTTCCACCTTTACGCCCTAGCATCCGGGCTAGCGGGTCACCGCGACGATATAGATTTAGTTATGTACAAATACCGCCGGATTATAGCACACAATCAAAAACGCGTCTGAGGCCGGTCATGTCGTTTACGTTTTCAACTGCATGCCATTGTTATTGGGCATGTAGAGGCGTAGAATGCCTACCAGTAGCTGATTAGATAATTGTCAACAATCTATCATTAACCATTGACAATCATTTTTGGCTGTGCTACTGTTGGGGCGGGGCACGATCCGCCTCAACAGCGACCCAACCCAACCGATCAGGAGCCATCACACCCATGCGCACCGTCCGCCCGCTAGCGCCCATCGGGCTGCAATCATTACGCCACCACGTCCTGCAGACGCTCCGCGAGGCGATTATTACCGGCCAGTTTCAGCCCGGCGATCGCCTGGTCGAGGAGGAACTCTGCCAGCAACTCGGTGTCAGTCGCGGCCCGGTGCGCGAAGCGTTACGTCAACTTGAGCAAGAGGGTCTCGTCGTCTCGTTCCCGTACCGTGCGACTGAGGTGATCGGCGTAACCGAAGCCGAGATCCGCGAGGTGTTAATGCCCCTGCGGCTCACGCTCGAACGCTTCGCCTTCCGTCACGCACTGCCGCAGATCGACGCCGACGACTTTGCAACGCTGACCCAACTGGTCGCGTCGATGCGTGATGCTGCCGCTGCCGGCGATCTGGCCCGCATTGTCGCAGCCGATCTGCACTTTCACGAACTGGTGCTTGAACGCGCGCAACAGATGCACTGTCTCCAGATCTGGCGCACGATCTCGCCCCGTGTACGGGCCTATTTCTTCCGCTGTGGGCCGCGCCATAGCCATCTCAACGCAATTGTTGAAGAGCACGAAGCGTTGCTGACTGCAATGCGTAGCGGCGACATTGAGCAGGTGCTGCAAACTCTGGAGCCGCATATCCTGGTTGATAAACTGTTGGGGCCGCAGGCTAACGGCTGAAGGTTATGGCCGGCAGGAAAGCGGTAGAACGGGAAAGCGGTAGAACGGGAAAGCCCACTGTAAGCCGGTCACATGCATGCCTTCTTCACGCCCGCACATGCCTTGCGCATGCGCTCACATCCCAGCGCTCGATCGATCACTGGCGCGTTAGGGGAAGCGCGCGCTTGCGCGAGGTACCGCTAGCGTCAGGCACCCCTGCGCAGACAGTCTTTTAGCCCTCAAACAAGCGGAGGAGTTATGCAACGCATCTTGATCGCTGAGTGTAAGCAGGAGATTTCGACTTTTAATCCGGTGCCGAGTGTCTATGCCGATTTTGTCGTGCGCCACGGCTCGGCGCTCTTCGCGCAGCATACCGGCCTGCAAAGCGAGGTAGCCGGCGCATTGAGCGTGTTGCGCACACATCCTAACTTAGAACTGGTGCCGGCCTACGGTGCCCAGGCGGTTACTTCAGGCGGCACGTTGCGCGGCGCCGACTTCACGCGCATCGCCGATGAGTTCCTCAGCGCTGTGCGCGCCGCCGGCCCGGTCGATGGCGTCTACTTTTCGCTCCACGGCGCAATGGGCGCCGCGAACGAGGAAGATCCCGAAGGCTTTCTGCTCGCCGAAACACGCAAAATCATCGGCGAGCGGGTCCCGATTGTCGCCTCGTTCGACCTGCATGGCATCATCACCGACCGCATCCTCCAGCACTGCGACGCGATCACGATCTATCACACCTATCCCCACGTCGATTTTTTTGCGACTGGTGAACGTGCAGCGCAGCTCTTGCTGCGCATCCTCGCCAAGGCAGTGCGCCCGGTGACGGCGCGGGTGGTGATCCCGGCCCTGGTGCGCGGCGACGAGTTGATCACCGCCACCGGGCTGTTCGGGCGCATGATCCGCGCCGCTCAGGCGATCGAGGCGAGTGCCGGCGGCCTGGCGGCGGGCATGTTTATCGGCAACCCCTTCACCGACGTGCCTGAGCTCTGCTCGAATGTGATCGTTTGCACCGACGGCGACCCGGCCCGCGCCGAACGCGAAGCGCTGGCGATCGCCCACGACTTCTGGAGCGTGCGCGAACAGCTTCAGGCCCACCTCACCCCGCTCCAGGAAGCCGTGCAACAAGCCGCCGCCGTGCGCTCCGGCACGGTGGTCCTGGTCGATGCCGCCGATGCAACTAGCTCCGGCGCCTCAGGCGACAGTAACGCGATTTTGCGCGAACTGGCGGCGCAGGGCTACCCCGGCAGCGTGCTTGCGCCGCTCGTCGATCCGCCGGCGGTGCAGGCTGCGCTTGCCGCCGGGATCGGCGGAACGGTTGACATTAGCGTAGGCGGCGCGCTTGACCCGCGCTTCACGCCGCTGCCGATCCGCGGCACCGTGCGGATGCTCGCCGATGGCCGTTTCACCAATGAGTCGGCCGGCGGCACCTGGTCTGGCGGCGTCACCGCCGTCATCGTGGCCGACCGGCGCACCCTGGTGATCACCAGCCGACCGGTGAGCCTTTATGATCGCTCGCTCTTCCTCGCGCACGGCCAGAACCCGGCAGCCTTTGATCTGGTGATCGTCAAATCGCCGCACTGTCAGCATCAGTTTTATGCGGCGTGGACGGCACGCATGATCAACGTCGATGCGCCCGGCTCAACCAGCGCGAACCTGCCCAGCCTGGGCCATACGCACTGCCGCCGCCCGATCTTCCCGCTCGATTCCGGTGTCCATTTTGAACCGCAGGCGCGCCTGTTCCAGCGCTGGTAAGGAACGCATATGTATGCACGCATCCGTGACACAACGCTCTATTTTGATGTTGAAGGCCCAGGGCTTGTCGCCGACGGCCCCCGCATGGTTGAACGCCCCGCTGCTTTTGTGCTGCACGGCGGACCGGGCGGCGATCACGTCGGCATGCGCGCGGTGTTTCGCCCCTTCGCCGATCAGGTGCAACTGGTCTACCTCGATCATCGCGGCCAGGGTCGCTCGGCGCGCGGCCCGCAGGCGAGCTACACGCTCGAAAACAACGTCGAAGACATGGAAGCGCTGCGGCAATACCTGGGACTCGAAAAAATTATTGTGATCGGTGTTTCGTATGGTGGCATGGTTGCGCTATCGTATGCCGTGCGTTACCCGCAGCACGTGGCCGCCTGCCTGCCAATTGTGACCACGGCCCACGGCGGCTTCCTTGCCCGCGCCCAGCAGATCCTCGCCGAGCGCGGCACGCCCGAGCAGCAGCGCGTGGCCGCGCCGCTCTGGGACGGCACATTCACGAGCGAAGCGCAACTACGCGAATATTATGCCGTGATGGGCCCACTCTACTCGGTGCGTTATGATCCCGCAGCGGCGGCGCTCAATGCTGCGCGCAGCACCTACTCCTACGAGGCGCTGAATGAAGGCTTCGGCGGCTTCTTGCGCACCTACGACGTCTCCGCCCAGCTCGGCGTAATCACCGCGCCAACCCTGGTGATCGGCGGACGTCAGGATTGGATCTGCCCGCCCGAACTGTCGGAAGCGATCGCGCGCGGCATCCCCGACGCCCAACTCCAGATCCTCGACCAAAGCAGCCACCGGGTCTGGGCCGACGAGCCAGAAGCGTTTCAGGCGGCAGTGCGGACATTCCTGACGGATGTGATGCGTGATGCGTGATGCGTGACTCAGTAATGCGTGACTCAATGATGCGTGATGCGTGATGCGTGACTCAGTAATGCGTGACTCAATGATGCGTGATGCGTGACTCAGTGATGCGTGATGCGTGACTCAGTGATTCATCAGCTCAGTGATTCAGTGAGAGGACACAGTGAAAATCCACGACATCAAAGCGCTCGGCCTGCGCGGCGGCACGCCCGAAGGGGGCTGGAGTAACGAGCTCAACCCGGACGATTGTGTGCATACGCTTCTATTCGTGCGCACCGAGGATGGATTAGTAGGCGTGGGCAGCGTGTTCACCAGCGCCAAACTGGTGCAGGCGGCGCTGGAAGTGCTGGAGCCGCTCTATCGCGGCGAGAATGCGCTCGAACCGGAGCGGGTCAGCGAGAAATTACACCAGCACACCTTCTGGCAGGGTCGCGGCGGCGCAATCACCCACGCGATCAGCGGGATCGACATTGCGCTGTGGGATATTTTGGGCAAGGCCACCGGCCAACCCGTCAGCCGTCTGCTCGGCGGGCGCTACCGCGAACGGGTGCAGCCCTACGCCTCGCTGCTCATGGGCGAGCCGGCGCAGATGACGGATGAACTCCAGCGTCTGCACGCCCACGGCTTCCGCGCCTTCAAGATCGGCTGGGGGCCGTTTGGGCGCGCGAGCAACGCTTTGGATGAAGCCATTGTGCGCGCTGCCCGCGTGGCGATTGGGCCGGACAGCCTGCTGATGGTTGATGCGGGGGGCAGCGATGCGTACTGGGGCAATCGCTACAAATGGGCCGTGCGCACCGCGCAGATGCTCGCCGCCTACGATGTGGCCTGGTTCGAGGAGCCGTTACACCCCGATGCACTAGAGGAATATACGCTGTTGCGTCGTATCGCGCCGCTGCCGATTGCGGGCGGTGAAGTGCTGACCCGCCGCCAAGCATTTGCGCCCTGGCTGCAGGCCGGCGCCTTCGATATTGTGCAACCCGATGTGACCAAAGTGGGCGGGATCAGCGAGGAACGCCGGATCGGCTGGATGGCCCAGGCGCACGGCGTGCGCTTCATCCCCCACGGCTGGAACACCGCCGTCGGCCTCGCCGCCGACCTGCACCTCGCCGCCGCATTTGCCGACACCGACCTGGTGGAATACTGCACCGGCTCGCCCTACATCGACAAACTCACCCAGGGCGGCTGGACGCTCGACGCCGACGGCATGCTCGCCATCCCCAGCACACCGGGCCTGGGCATCACCCTTGATCCTGAGGCGGTTACACGCTATACGGGCGCTACCGACACATTTTAAGAGCACACTTCCCGTTTTCCCGCTTTCCCGCTTTCCCGTTTTCTCGCTCTACCGCACCCCCGCCTCCTGCAACAGTTGCGCCGCCCAGGCTGCGTCGTCGGGCTGCAACGGCGGCGCAGGATCAGCCTGGTAGTTCAGCCGCAGGTCGTAACTGCGCCGATCATACAGCGTGTGTAACAGGCGATTGAGATCGACCATCGGCTCGGTGTCACCGGAGGCCAACGGCAGGCGGAAGGCCGGGATGGCCTGGCGCACACTGAACGGAATCATCAACGAGCGCGGGCGATAACGCCCCCGGCTGATCACAATGCGGTAATCGCTCACACCCGACCAGCGCTGCACCGGCATCGGATCACCGTAGCGCAGCAGATCGATCTCAACAAAATTGGTCAGCGTGCCGGTGATCATATTGCGCTTGCGCAGGTACTGCTCACGGCCTTCGCCGGGGCGTTTGTTGCTCGGCGACAGAATCTCAACAACCGTCACGATCTGGCCGGTATCGGTCGAGCGCACTTCAAGATACGTCTCACGCAAGACATCGGGCATGGCAATATCAACAACCACGCCGCCGGTTGCATCATTCAGCAACGCCTGTTCGTTCAGTTCGCGCACTTGAGCAGGACGCACAACTGCAACATCAGCGCGACCGGCGAATACCAGATCGCCCGGCTCGCCGGTATAGGTGCGCTCCTCGATTGCCGCATAATAGCGCGGCCGCAACTGCGGCGCGAGATCATCGCTTAACGCAACGATCAGGCTATTATGCACATCAGGCCAGAGCCACGGTTGTTCGAGATACGGATCCATCCCCGGAAATGGTGTCGGCATCGGCGCCTCCGCATGGGTGATGAAGAAATTGTACCACGCGGCGCGGGGGATCGGCAGGATGCACGCAGCAGGGCGCTCGCGCTGCGCGCTTCAGGACGCAGGGCCGCTCAGGGTGTTGCTCCCTGCCGCCTGCCGCCTGCCGCCTGGATTTTACTTTTCACATGCGGATCACTATAATGCGAGGGAACGCAGGTCAATCCATCTGCCGCAACGTCGCGAGGAAGCAATGTATGAAGTGCTAACTTCCCAGCCGCCCGATCTTGTCGCGGCGCTCCGCGAAACCTGGCCGATTGTCGCCGAACAACTCGTTGAGCTTGAACGTGCCCAAACCGCCGAGGCGCGGATCACCCGCCTGCGCAATATCGGTGCGGCCTGGTATGGTCAAGGCGGCGCGGCAGAGGTGCTCACCGAGTTGGGGCTTACCCTGGCCGAGCGGCTCCAACTCTCGCAGGGCCTCGTGGTCAGCGAACTGCTGCTCGCTTACGGCGCCGCCCAGGAAGAACAGCGCACCCGCGAATGGGAAGCCCGCCTCGTCGCCCGCGCCTCCGAGATCGATGGCCTGCACCGGATCATTTCTGCCGCAAACTCGACACTCGACCTCGATACGTCGCTGCAAACCGTTGTCGAAACCGTCGCCCAGGTCGTCGGCGTTGAGGCTTGTTCGATCTATCTTTACGACAAACACCGCGACGAATTGATCCTACGCGCCACCCGCGGCCTCAATCGCGCCGCCGTCGGCCAGGTCACTAGTCGGCTTGGTGAGGGCGTCACCGGTTGGTCCGCCCAGCTTGGCCACCCCGTTGCTGTGCGCGATGTGCGCCATGAGCCGCGCTTTAATGTTGAACCGCAACTTGGCGAAGAACCCTTCCGCTCGATGCTCGCCGTGCCGATTGTGCTCTTCTCCGCTGAGCGTTTCCAGTTCAGCGCCGATAAGCTCCAGGGCGTGATCAGCGTGCAAACCAGCGGCCCGCGCGAGTTCACCCACGAGGAGATCTCCTTCGTTGAGGTGGCCGCCGGGGAACTGGCCTTCTTTATCGCCAATGCCCAACTCTATCAGCAGACCGACGAGCGCCTGCATCAGAAGCTGCGCGAACTCACCACGCTCCAACAGGTTTCCAAGAGTATCGCCGAGCAGATCGGCCTGCGTGATGTGCTCAACCTGATCAGTGAAAAGGCGGTCGAACTGGCCCAGGCCGACCGGGCGGCGATCTTCCAGATGGATGAACACGGCACGCTGCAACTCGTCGCCAGCCACGGCGGCGAGGGCGACGGCGTGCGCGAGTTTATCATCCAGACCGTGCGCGACAGCCGTCCGCTCGCCGTGATGAACGCCTATCAGGATGCGCGCTTCCCTGAACTCGCCCGCGTGGCCCAGGAAGAAAACTTTCATTCGCTCTTTTGTATGCCGCTGCGCGCCCGCGAGCGCACCATCGGTGGGATCTGCCTTTATCGCCGTGAGCCGCATCTCTTCGACTACGAGCAGGTGCGCCTGCTGAGCACCTTCGCCGACGAAGCCGCCATCGCTGTGGAAAATGCGCGCCTCTACGACGAAAGTCAGCGCGCCCTGGCGATCAAGTCGGCCTTACTCCAGGAGATGCACCATCGCGTGCGCAACAATCTCCAAACGATCTCGGCCCTCCTGGCCATGCAACTCCGCCGCATCGAGCCGCAGAGCCAGGGCGCCCGCGCATTGCGCGAAAGCGCCGCCCGCATCCAGTCGATCGCTGCTATCCACAACCTGCTCTCGCGGGAAGATGTCGGCGTCACCACTGTCAGCGCCATCGCCCGCCAGGTCGTCGATAGCGCCCAGGCTACGCTGGTGAATTATGATCATCCGGTTAAGTTCCAGGTTATGGGCGACGAGGTTCGGATCGGCTCGCGTGACGCTACCGTGCTCGCGCTGGTGATCAACGAACTGATCAGTAACGCGCTCACCCACGGCCTCGCTGCTGAGGGTGGCAGGATCGAAGTCGAGGCGACCCTGGACGCCGACACGATCACCGTCGATGTGCGCGACGACGGCCCGCTCCATCCCCCGGCGCCGAAAACCACGCCCAGCAGCGGCCTCGGCTTGCAGATCATTCACACCCTAGTAAACGAAGATCTCGGCGGCGTCTTCGACTTGGACATCGACCATACCCAGCGTTGGACCCACGCCCGCGTGCGCTTCCCCCAACGCGCCATTGATCTATCGCGCGATGGGATTTGAGGACGAGGTTTCCCTATGACCGACTTTCCCACCGAGGGTTCGCCGCCATTCATTAATCGCAAACTATCCGTCGCCGAATGGAAGAGCTACGTCGCCAGCTATAACTTCGGGCGGCTCGCTCCCGCGCGACTCGTGTTGCACCACACCTATCGCCCCGACGAACCGCAGTGGAACGGCCTCACTACGATGCGCGGCATTCAGCGCTTCTACGCCGGCAAAGGTTGGCGCTCCGGGCCGCATATCTTCACCGGCCCCGACGGGATCTGGCTGGCCACGCCGATGGCGCAGATCGGTATTCACGCCGGCACCGGCAACGGCTCGCTCAACGCCGGTTGGTACTCGATCGGCCTGGAGATGGTGGGGTACTTCGACACGAAACTGCCGAGCGGCAAGGTCTGGGAGCACGCGGTTGCCGTCATGGGCGAACTGACGCGCCGTGTGAACATCCCGCCGCGTCAGTTGATCAGCTTCCACCGTGACTACACCAGCGCCAAAAGTTGCCCCGGCTGGGGGATCACCAAAGAGTGGGTTTGGGCCGCCGTTGAAGCCTACCTGAACAACAGCGCACCGCCCGCCACCCCGCCGCCTGGCCCGATCGGCACGCCCACCCCCAGCGATGAGCAGTTACTCGAAGCGCTCCTGGAGCAGAGTTTCAGCCGGCGCACCGGCGGCCAGGGCTACAATGCCGACTGGGCCTTCCACCAGTTCACCGTCGAGAACAGCCTGGGCATGCCGCTTGGCCCCAGCGCACGCCTGGCAGACGGCGGCAAAGAGTACAATTATCAGCCCTTCGCGCGTGATACACTCTTCTGCGAAATTCCCAACTGGGGCGATGTGCAGCAACTCTCAACCCTGCTCGGCGGCAGCATTCCGCCCAGCGGCCTCGGCCGCGCCCTGCTCAATGCCACCTACCAGGCCGGCGGCTCGCCCTTCCGACCCGATTGGGCCTTCCACCAGTTCGCCGTGATCAACCGCCTCGGCCCGCCCGTCGGCAAGAGCGCCGAGATTACGGTGGACGCGCGGCGTTACGCCTACCAGGCTTTTGCCGTCGATACGCTCTACAACCTGGTGCCGAATTGGAGCGACGTGCAGCTGCTCAGCGGCCTCGCCCGCGCCGCCGACGCGCCGACGATGCGCCTGCGCGAAACGCTGCTTACCGAGACGTACAAGCAGGCCGGCACTACTTACCGACCCGATTGGGCCTTTCACCAGCTTGCGCGCACCTTCAACATCGGCGCGCCGCTTTCCAATTCCTACCAGTTCAAGCTCGAACAGAGCAGCTACGCCATGCAGGTCTACGCCCTCGACACGCTCTATAACCTGGTGCCGAACTGGAGCAGCGTGCGGCGCATGAGTGCTCTGGCGCTCAGCCAGGGTATGCCGGTGCTGGGCGGCGGCGACGCGGTTGTGCTGGGTGCTGCCCCGAGCGAGGAAGCCCCGCTTGTCGTGCCGGGCGACTTTATTCCCCCCGCCGAAATCGACTACAGCATTGTGCAGTTCACTCCCGCCGCCCGCGCCTACAGTTCGCGGGAAGGCAGAGCTGTCGATCTGGTCATTCTGCACGGCCTGCCCGGCCCGGAAGCCGAGGCGCTGGCCCAGCTTACCGCCGTCGATGCGCGCTTCGCCACCCACTACTATGTCAGCAACGCCGGCGTGATCTACCAACTCGTCAACGAGGCCGACGCCGCCTGGCATGCCGGTTTCGGCAGCGCCGCCGGCACCTGGTACAACCTGAACAAGGTCAGCATCGGTATTACGCTGGAGCGCCCAACCGGCTGGCCGCAGGTGAGCAACGGCAACACCACCGTGCAGATTCGCGCCCTGCGCGCCCTGCTGCGCCAACTCGCCCAACGCTACCCGCTCACCCCCGACACGCTGCTGCTCTGGACCAGCTTCCTCGGCAGCGACGCCGGGACGCTCGACGGCTTGCCCCTCGATGTGTTGGCCGAGGTGTTGGAGCCATGATCACGCGCGCCGATCTGCCGACGGCCACACCGCTCGCGAGCGCGGCGGAGGCCAACCCACAGCCCAGGATCCCTGCGGCGAAGAATTTCATCCTCGACGAACTGCTCTACCGGCTGTTTGCGCGCTGGTCGCTCTGGAGCAGCTTCGACCGGGTCTGGCTACAAACCATCGGCCCGCTGCCCGACCCGCGCAACGGCCCGCTGATCCTCTACCTCAACCACTCCGGCTGGTGGGACGGCTACATGATGTATGTCATCCACCGCGTCGTGCTGAGTGGGCGCTTCGACAGCCACCTGCTGATGGAAGAGAAGCAGTTGCGCGCCTACCGCTTCTTCACCTGGTCGGGCGCGTTCAGCATCGACCGCCGCGACCCCGAGGATGCCCGGCGCTCACAGCAATACGCCGCGAACCTGCTGCGAGCGCGGCGTAATCGGGCGCTCTTTATGTTCCCGCAAGGCAAAATTGTCCCCAACGATCAACGGCCGCTTGTACTCTACCCCGGCATTGCGCGCATTCTCGCCCAGGCCGGCCCGGTGCAACTCTGCCCGGTGGCGCTACGCTACGAATTCCTCGGCCAGCAATGGCCGCACGCCTTCATCCGCATCGGCGCGCCGCATCACATCACGAACCCCAACGACAGCGACCCCATTATGGCCGAACTTACTACGCAGCTTACCACTGCGGTGGATGCCCTACGCGACGACGTGATCAACGGTCGCATGGATCGCTTCCGCCCGCTGCTGCATGGCCGTCGCGGCATCGATAAAACCTTCGACGTCTTCCTGCGCATGCTGCCCCGGCGGAATGGATAACCCGCGGCCCAGTTCGCGGTTCTTGTGAAGCCATTAACAATCTTCTAACGGGAAGCTCTAAACACCATTGAACGGGTGTGCTATACTGAGATCAATGGTTCTTCAACAAACATCCGTAGCCGATATTGAGCGTCTGGTTGAAGTCTTGCCGCCTGATGTGCAGGCCCTGATCAGCCAGGACGATGTCCCGAATCGCTTACTCGAAGTCGTGCTTGATCTGGGGCGTTTGCCCGCCGCCCGCTTTGTCGATGGCGAGCGGGATCTCGGCGCGCAAGAGGTCACCGCCGCCGATCTGGCCTATGTTGTGGCGCGCCTGGGTGATTTTGGCGACGACAACCGCGCCGGCATTACGCGCACCCTGCACCGGATCTCGGCGATCCGCAATCGGAAAGGCGAAATCATTGGCCTGACCTGTCGGGTCGGCCGGGCTGTGCAGGGCACCCTGGCGATTATTCACGACCTGATTGTGGATGGCAAGAGTGTATTGCTGCTGGGGCGCCCCGGCGTCGGCAAGACAACCCTGTTGCGCGAAGCCGCCCGCATTCTGGCCGAAGAAACGCGCAAGCGGGTTGTGATTGTCGACACCTCGAACGAAATTGCCGGCGACGGCGACGTGCCGCATCCGGGTATTGGGCGCGCCCGGCGTATGCAGGTGCCGTACGTTCATGCCCAACACGCAGTGATGATCGAAGCTGTCGAAAACCATATGCCCGAGGTGGTGGTGATCGACGAGATCGGCACCGAGGCGGAGGCCGGCGCAGCGCGGACGATTGCAGAGCGCGGCGTGCAACTGATTGGCACCGCCCACGGGATGACGCTGGCAAACCTGATGCTAAACCCGACGCTTTCCGATCTGGTCGGCGGCATTCAGTCGGTAACGCTGGGCGACGAAGAGGCCCGCCGCCGTGGTACGCAGAAAACCGTGCTTGAGCGCAAGGCGCCGCCAACCTTTAATGTGCTGATCGAACTTGTCGGGCGCGATGAGGTTGTTGTGTATCCGGATGTTGCCGGCGCTGTCGATGCCCTCCTGCGCGACGCAGCGCCGCCCTGCGAGCGGCGGATCCGCCAGGCCGACGGGCAGATTGTAGCGGAAGCTGTGCAGGCGGAGCAACAGGCATTGCGCGGCCGCGAGACCGGCAGCCAGCCGTGGGATGTCGTGGGCCATTCATTCTGGTGGCGCAACGATCAGCCACCGGAACCGCGCAAAGGGAAGAACCGCAAAGGCCAGCGCGGCCCTGGGCGGTATCGCGGGGTCGTTTAGCGAATTTCCGCTTCGTTATCGGGTAAGCACTGGTCAATGGCTGCAAGCAGCGGCAAACCGACCCGAAATGTGCTGCCGACGCCTTCAACACTTTCGAGCGCGATATAGCCTGCATGGCGCTCGAAGATGTTTTGGACAATTGCCCTGATCGACCACTTCCAGCACGGCTTCCTCAGCAGTTTGCCGTAGGCGCATCTGCACCATTTCTCGCGGCGGGCTATATTTCACGGCGTTACTCAAGAGAAGAGGTTTGGACGAGCGCGTACCATCGCCCATCTGGATAAACCGACCGGCGTGCTCCGAGAGATGGACAGGCTCGTTGGCTGCATTCACAATGACCGAGGCCGACCGATGGCGCTGGAGCAAATGCATATGCACCTTGTCGAAGGCCGTTGATGCCGCCGGTAGGGGTGTCGACGCTGCCGGGGCCTGAGCCGGCTTGTGGGGAACTTGCGCCGGCCCAACCGGCGTTGGCCGATTTATCGGCGCAAAGGACCTAGCCCGAAACAGATTAAAGAACCGGCGTAGCCGCGCCGGAGCAACATCGATCATAATCGATGCCGGGTAGCAGCTCGCGTGCGCAACCTGAAGCGCGGCTTCATTGACATCGCTGGCGAACATCTGAATGCCGGGCGGCTCGGCCAACGTGGCGGCATGTTCGAGCAACAGCATGGCGAGCGAGTAAGCTTCTTCGCCGCTGGCGCAACCGGCAACCCAGACCCGGAGTGTATCCTCGGCCGTCTTTCCGGCAAAAAGTAACGGCACAACTGTGCGCGCCAGGGCGTCATAGGTTGTATGATTGCGAAAGAAGCAGGTAACGCTCACCAGCAGATCATCGCGCAGCAGGTGCGCCTCGGCGTGGTGAAGCTGCAGATACGCGTTATAGGCCGGCAGATCAGGTTGGATCGTCACCAACATACGGCGTTCAATCCGCCGCAGCACCACCTGGCGTTCGTACTGCGTAAAATCGTAGCCGGTACGGGTGTGTACGGTAGCCAGGATCGCGCACAGCGTTTTCTCAACCACCCGCTGTTCATCCACTAACGCCGGATGCGGCGCTGATGCATGGGCGACATTCCTGTTAGTCCTTGGGGCGTGATGATTCGTCGGGTTGCGGATACGTATTACCGTGCGGGTAGGCCGTATTGCCAAGCGCATTACCGGCCAGGGTTGCCGGGTCTTCCCCAATTGCTTGCCGACCACTGCCCGCCTCGAAAGAGCTATTCGGCGCTTCCGAAACCTGGCCATTCTGCTCAGGCGGTCGCGCCAGCACGTCGATCAACGCCTGGGTAAAGGCCGGTAGATCGTCGGGGTTCCGACTGGTAATCAGTTTATCGTCGATCACGACCTCGCGATCGACCCAGTGTGCGCCCGCGTTCTCCAGATCGACTTGCAACGAGGGGTAGGATGTCATCTCTCGCCCGCGCACAGCCTCGGCATTGATCAGCGTCCAAGGGCCATGGCAGATCGCCGCGATCGGTTTTCCGAGATCAACAAAAGCTCGTACAAACGCAACCGCCCGCGCATCCATGCGCAAGTGATCGGGGCTCATCACGCCGCCCGGCAGCAGCAAACCGTCGTAGCGCGTCGGATCGGCATCTGCCAGGCTGGCGTCGGCACTGACGCTTGCGCCCCAGTCGGTATGATTCCAGGCCCGCGCCGTTTCGCCCTTGGGCACAATCACATCAACTTCGGCGCCTTGCGCTTTGAGTGCATTAACCGGATCGGTGAGTTCAACTTCTTCAAAGCCGTCGGTAACCAGCGCGGCAATCCGTTTCCCATTTAGAAGCATCTGTTCAGTTGCCATTCGTAAACCTCCTATAAGCTCTCCTTTATTCGCGCATACGTCACATCTAGCAGTATGCGTGCCATTATGAATCCATTGAGTCGGTTGATCGGCCCGGAACAGCCCCCTACGCCGCCGGTTGCCCATGCTGTTTGGGCCAGCATATGTCCTGCAGGGGGCGGTGTAGAAAATGCGTCAATTCCTGATTGGCACATATATTGCCAGGCCAAGGCTATGCGCAAGACGACCGCCTAATAGATCACCTTGCAGGCGCCCAACCAAGGAGGATGGCATGTCCCGTTCCCGTAAGAAGAAGAACCGACAGCAAAAGCGCAACAATCCGCAGGCCAATCAACCAATAAATGGGCCTGCAATGAATGGGCCTGATGTACCTATCGAGGATAAACAGCGCCAGTTGGAGGGACGGCGCCCTGCCGACCAGCAAGGGGAAGCCTTTATCGAGGTGTCTGATACCGACGACCTCGGGACGCTGAGTGTGACCGATATTTATCAGGACGAACTTGAAGCCGGGGTCAATGACGATCTGCCTAACGACCCTGATCAACTGGAACTGCTCACGGAGCGCGAGTTGCGGGCCGGCGAGACGGACAATCCTTTTGAGGCCATCGCAGAGGGCATGCCGTATGTGCCGCCGAGCGATCCGCCCACGGTGCCGGGCGCGGAAGGCGAGCACGAAAATGCCCAGATTGCCAGCGGCATGAGTGCATCGGCATTGGAAGAACCCTACGATGAGGATCATCATCGGAGCTTTTACCCTGCCGATGATGAGATGAGCGCACGGGTGCGCGATGCATTGCGCGCCGATAGCAGCACAACCCCGTATGCCGACGTGATAACAGTGATCACGCGTGATTCAGTGGTGATATTACGCGGCGAAGTGGAAGATCTCACCGATAACGATAATCTAGTCGCTGTCGCCGGTTATGTTGCCGATGTCACTGAGGTGATCGATGAATTGAAGGTACGCACACTCGGTTAGGCTGCGCGAGTCTGACTAGGCCGATTTCGAGCGCGAATGTAGCTGGTTCGACGCAGATGCAGCCTGGGTTGCCGACGTTGAAGCAGAACGGTCGGTTTTGATCGCCGACATGATCGCGCCGATCGACTAAATGGTTCATCCGGCAACTTCGCTTACGCTCGTTGCCGGGGAAAGGGTTTTCGGGAGGGCTTCGCCCTCCCGAATCCTCCCGTAAGGAACTTTACGGATGTGCCCTAGTGATTGAGGAGCAGGTTATGGAGTCCCGAAGGATCGAAGAAGTAGGGGGACAGCCTACAATGGAACGCGCTTATATTTTAGAGCAACTGCATCGGACCGAACGCTGGGACATGATCGTGATCGGCGGCGGCGCGAC
>JBBRUG010000050.1:0-23476 GCA_038247995.1 Chloroflexales bacterium
ATGGCGAAGCAGAAATTTGAGCGAACCAAGCCCCATATTAACGTGGGCACGATCGGGCACGTCGACCACGGCAAGACGACGTTGACGGCGGCGATTACCAAGGTGCTCGCGCTCCGTGGCGGTGCCCAGTTTCTCGATTACAACCAGATCGATAACGCGCCGGAAGAGCGCGCCCGTGGCATTACGATCGCTATTCGCCACGTCGAGTATCAGACCGATAATCGGCACTATGCGCACGTGGACTGCCCCGGCCACGCCGACTACATTAAGAATATGATCACCGGCGCTGCGCAGATGGACGGGGCCATCCTCGTCGTCTCCGCGCCCGACGGCCCCATGCCCCAGACCCGCGAGCATATCCTGCTGGCCCGGCAGGTGCAGGTGCCCGCCGTCGTCGTCTTCCTGAACAAGGTCGACATGATGGACGACCCGGAACTGCTCGAACTCGTCGAGATGGAACTCCGCGAACTGCTCAGCAAGTACGAGTTCCCCGGCGATGATATTCCGATTGTGCGCGGCTCGGCCCGCAATGCGCTCGAAAGCACGTCGAAAGACGTCAATGCGCCGGAGTATGCGCCGATCCTGCAACTGATGGACGAGGTCGACCGCTACATCCCGACCCCGGCCCGCGCGACCGACCAGCCGTTCCTGATGCCGGTGGAAGACGTGTTCGGCATCAAGGGCCGCGGCACGGTGGTCACCGGGCGCATTGAGCGCGGCAAGGTTAAGGTCGGCGAGACGATTGAAATCGTGGGCATGCACGAGGGGTTGCCGACGAAGACGGTGGTGACCGGCGTGGAAATGTTCCAGAAGACGCTGGACGAGGGCATCGCTGGCGACAACGTGGGCTGCCTCATCCGCGGCGTGGAGCGGGCGGATGTGCAGCGCGGGCAAGTGATGTGCGCGCCGGGCAGCATCAAGCCGCACAAGAAGTTTGAGGCGCAGGTCTACGTGCTGAAGAAGGAAGAGGGCGGGCGGCACACGCCGTTCTTCCCCGGCTACCGGCCGCAGTTCTACATCCGCACCACCGACGTGACGGGGAACATTCAGTTGCCCGAGGGGATGGAGATGGTGATGCCGGGCGACAACGTGGTGATGGGCGTGGAGCTCATCGTGCCGGTGGCGATCGAGGACGGCTTGCGCTTCGCTATTCGCGAAGGCGGTCGTACCGTCGGCGCCGGTGTGGTCACCAAGATCCTGGATTAACGATTTCGTTGGAGGGTTAAGGCCAGCGTATGGCGTTGGCACCTTAACCCTCCACTTCTGAGTAGGAATGCATATGGCTAAGCAGAAAGTGCGCATTCGCCTTAAGGCGTATGACCACAAGATCCTGGACCAATCCGCTCGCCAGATCGTCGAGGCTGCTGAGCGCACTGGTGCGCTGGTGGCCGGCCCGGTGCCCTTACCGACCAAGATCGAGAAGTACAGCGTGATCCGCTCAGGCTTTATCGACAAGGACAGCCAGGAACAGTTTGAGATCCGCACCCACAAGCGCCTGATCGATGTGCTTGACCCGAGTCAGCAGACAATTAATGCGCTGATGAAGCTCAATCTGCCGGCGGGTGTAGATATTGAAATTAAGCTCTAAGGTGAACGCGCGGAACGTCGAGTAGGTGAACAGGCCAAAAATTTGACTTTCTGTTCACTTGTTCTCAAGAGCCACGGTTCAAAAAGAGAAAATGCAGCCGCTGCGCATCGTCGCACGCTGCGGAGGTAGCAGTATGATTAACGGGTTGTTGGGTCGCAAGCTGGGGATGATGCAAGTCTTCAGCGAACGCGGAGAGGTGGTTCCCGTCACGGTTATCGCGGCCGGCCCTTGCGTCGTGACGCAGGTGCGTACGCCGGAGCGCGATGGTTATGCGGCCGTGCAAATCGGTTTTGAAGAGGTTCCGGCGCGGAAGCTCACCTTGCCTCAGCAGGGCCACTTGCGCCCGGCGGGGCAGTTGGTGCGCTATCTGCGTGAGTTCGCCGCTGATGATCCCCAGGAGCATCAGCCGGGCGAGATCATCAACGTCGAGTTGTTCCAGCCCGGCCAGAAGGTCGACATTTCGGGCAACTCCAAGGGCCGCGGTTTCACCGGTGTGGTGAAGCGCCACGGCTTCCGCGGTGGCCCGAAGACACACGGCCAGAGCGATCGCCATCGCGCCCCCGGTTCAATCGGCGCCGGTACAACTCCTGGTCGGGTCTGGAAGGGCCAGAAGATGGCTGGTCGGATGGGCGGCAAGCGGGTAACCGTGCAGAACCTTGAAGTTGTCGAGGTTGTGCCGGAGAAGAACCTCATCCTGGTGAAGGGCTCCGTTCCCGGCGCCCGCAACGGTCTGCTCCAGATCCGCCGCGCGGTGAAGGGCTAGTGACGAACGACTTGTCTTGACTGGCGTACAAGCGTAGGTCAGGATATGCCGTGAGGAAAGAAAGCATGGAAGCCAAGCTCTATAACCAGGCCGGCGAGCAGATCGGCAGCATCGAACTCAATGCGTACCTCTTCGGCGTTGCGCCGAATGTGCCGTTGATGCACCAGTATGTGGTGATGCAGCATGCCAATGCTCGCCTCGGCACCCAAAGCACGCGCGGTCGTGGTGAGGTTCGGGGTAGCACCCGTAAGATCTATCGCCAGAAGGGCACTGGTCGTGCCCGCCAGGGTAGTATCCGTGCGCCGCATCACACCGGCGGTGGTATCGCCCACGGTCCGCATCCGCGCTCGTACAAGAAGAACATGCCGCGTAAGATGCGTCGGCTTGCTGTACGCTCGGCGCTTTCCGTTAAGTTTGCCGCCGAGCAGATTCGCTTCGTTGATGCGATTCGCTTCGAGCAACCACGCACCAAGGACTTCATCGCCTTCCTCAATGCCCAGGGCATTAGCGGGAAGACGCTCGTAGTGATCGATAGTAAGAACGAGCAGAACGAAGTTTTGCGCCGCTCAGCCGGTAACCTGCCGCGGGTGAAGACGCTGCTCGCCAACTATCTGAATGTACGTGATTTGCTCCAATACGACAACATCGTGATGTCCCAGGCGTCGCTGGCCGTCATCGAGGGCTACCTCGGTGAACCCGCCCGTGTCACGCTGGGCGGTGAGGAGGCGTAAGATGTCTATCCCACATCAGATTATTGTGCGCCCGCTCATCACCGAGAAGAATACGATGCTCATGGAGCAAAACAAGTATTCTTTCGAAGTGCTACGCGGCGCCACCAAGCCGCAGATTAAGTATGCGGTCGAGTCGATCTTCAACGTGTCGGTGGCAAACGTACACACGATGAACGTGCGCGGCAAATTGCGCCGCCGCGGTCGTGAGCAGGGTTACACCCGCACCTGGAAAAAGGCGATTGTGACGCTTATTGCCGGCGATCGCATTGACCTGTTCGAGAGTTGATCACGCAATCCTCGAGTTGGCGGCTTCAGTCGCCGCGCGAAGACGACACAAACCGAGCCGGCGGCTTCAGTCGCCGCGCGAAGACGACACAAACCGAGCCGGCGGCTTCAGTCGCCACGCGCGAACACAACAAATGCAAGATTCTTTAGGATCTTGCTCCTCGCCGAATAGATGGCGGGGCCACCGAATAGATGGTGGAGCCGAAGGTTCAACCGGAACCTTCCTTGAAGGGAGTATGTGATGGGTGTTCGTAAGTACAAACCGACCTCGGCGGGCCGACGCAATATGTCGGTATCCACGTTCGAGGAGATTACTAAGAGCAAACCGGAACGGCACTTGATCGAGCCAATCCGTAAGTCGGGAGGGCGCAACAATCGTGGTCGGATCACGACGCGCCATCGTGGCGGCGGCCACAAGCGCTTCTACCGCATTATCGACTTTAAGCGCAACAAAATTGGCGTGCCGGCGAAGGTTCAGGCGATCGAGTATGATCCCAACCGTAGTGCGCGCATTGCTTTGCTGGCCTATCTCGACGGCGAGAAGCGCTATATCGTTGCGCCGCTCGGCCTGAAGGTCGGCGATATGCTCTCCAGCGGCCCTGAGGCCGACATTCGTGTCGGCAATGCTTTGCCGCTCTCCGCAATCCCGCTCGGTACGCAGATCCATAATGTTGAATTGGAGATCGGGCGTGGCGGCGTACTCGTGCGTAGCGCCGGTACTTCAGCCCAGTTGATGGCCAAAGAGGGCGATTACGCTACTTTGCGTATGCCTTCCGGCGAAATGCGCCAGATCCACATTCGCTGTATGGCGACGATTGGCCAAGTGGGCAATGTCGATCATCAGAATATCCGGATCGGTAAGGCCGGTCGTGCACGTTGGCTTGGCCGTCGCCCAACCGTACGCGGTTCGGCGATGAACCCGCGTGACCATCCTCATGGCGGTGGTGAAGGCCGTGCTCCGCGTGGTATGAGCACTCCCAAGACGAAGTGGGGCAAGCCCGCGCGTGGCGTTAAGACGCGCCACAACCCGCGCACTGATCGCTTTATTGTGCGGCGCCGGAAGTAATTTGATCTTGCGGTTGCTCGGTTCAATTCGCCGAGCAACCGCTGGCACGTATTGGAGGTAGCATGTCGCGCTCTTCAAAAAAGGGGCCGTACGTCGATATTAAACTCCTCGACAAGATCGAGGATATGAATCGCAGCAACGACAAGCGCGTTTTGCGCACCTGGTCGCGCGATTCGACGATCTTCCCTCAGATGATCGGCCACACAATCGCGGTTCACGATGGTCGTCGCCATGTGCCGGTGTATGTCACCGAAAATATGGTTGGCCACAAGTTGGGCGAGTTCGCACCGACCCGCTTTTTCCGCGGGCACGCTGGTAAGAAAGCCGACAAGCGCGGCAAGATGAAATAGCGCGCCCGGTGTCACCAAATTTGGGGCTGTTTACGCAGGTCGTGAATTGTGTTACAATTCCACGCTTGTGAGCGAAAAGCTCGACCCAATCGTGGTGCGCCGTGCAGAACAACGAGTAAGGCAATGGAAGTAAAAGCTGTTACCCGGATGGTGCGCATCTCGCCGCTCAAGGTTCGCCTGGTGATGGATGTAGTGCGCGGAAAGCCGGTCGATCAAGCCCTGTCGACGCTGCAATACATGCCTCAGAAGGCAGCTCGCGAAGTGGCGCGCACGATTAAGTCGGCTGCGGCGAATGCCGAGCATAATTTTGATCTTGATCGCGATGTGCTGTTCATTAAGCGGATTTACGCCGATCAAGGCCCAGTGCTTAAGCGGTTCATGCCGCGCGCCCGTGGTATGGCGAACCGCATTCGGAAGCCCACGACGCATATTACAGTGATCGTGGACGACGGCGAAGAATATTAGGCTGTCGGAATAGGAGGCTCATTTTGGGTCGTAAAGTACATCCGATTGGCTTCCGCCTTGGCTACATCAAGGACTGGCAGTCGAAGTGGTACGCTGATCGGGAAGGTTACACCACTCAACTCCACGAAGATCTGGAGTTGCGGAAGCTGATTGGCAAGGAACTCCAGAACGCGGGCGTCTCGCGGATCGAGATCGAGCGCTCGGCCAATAAGGTCGAGGTCACGGTTTTCACCGCCAAACCCGGGATCGTGATCGGTAAGCGTGGTGCGAACGTCGATCTGCTGAAGAATCAGCTTGAGAAGCGCACCGGCAAGAAGATCAAGCTGAACATTCAGGAAATTCATCAGCCGGAGCTTGATGCGCAACTGGTCGCTGAGAGCATCGCTGAGCAGATCAACAAGCGGGTCAGCTACAAGCGGGCGATGAAGCAGGCTGTTCAGCGCGCAGTGCGCCTCGGCGCTCAGGGTGTCAAGGTGCGTTGCTCAGGTCGCCTCGGCGGCGCTGAGATGTCGCGCATTCAGAACGAGTCTGATGGCCGGGTGCCGCGCCACACGCTGCGCGCCGACATTGATTACGCCCAGGTTCACGCGCATACCTCCTATGGGCGGATTGGCGTGAAGGTCTGGATCTATAAGGGCGAGGTCTTCCCCGATCAGTTGGCGAAGGCCCAGGTTGAGCAGCAGGCCACCCTGCCGAGCGCTCCGCCCGAGCGTGAGCGGCGCGAGCGTGCGCCGAGGAGGAATAACGACAATGCTTCTGCCTAAGCGCACGAAGTACCGCAAGATGCATAAGGGCCGCAATCGTGGCCTGGCGTATCGCGGGAGCGGCGTCGCCTTCGGCGACTTTGGCCTGATGGCCCTCGAACCGACCTGGATCACCAGCCGCCAGATCGAGGCGACGCGCCGTACGATCACCGGCTATGTGAAGCGTGGTGGTAAGGTCTGGATCCGCATCTTCCCGGATAAGCCGATCACTCAGAAGCCTGCCGAGACCCGCATGGGTGGCGGTAAGGGTTCAGTTGATCACTGGGTAGCTGTGGTCAAGCCTGGTCGTGTGATGTTTGAACTTGGCGGCGTGCATGAAGATATTGCGATGGAAGCTTTGCGCCGGGCGGCGCAGAAGTTGCCCATCCGCTGTAAGATTATCACGCGCGACGACGTTGAGGAGGGCACCAGTGAAGCCGAGTGAACTGCGCGCAATGGATGATGCAGCGCTCCGCGAGGAACTGCAGAATGCCTACGAGGAGCTCTTCAACCTGCGCTTCCAGAAAGTCACCGGACGGATGACGAATACGGCGCGGCCGCGTCAGGTGAAGAAGGATATTGCCCGGATCAAAACCATCCTGCGTGAGCGTGAGCTTGAGCAGGCCAATCTGGGTTAGGAGACGCAGGAATGAGTGAGCAGGTTGAACAGAAGAGCCGGAAAACCGTAAAAGTTGGGCGTGTAGTGAGCGATAAGATGGATAAGACGGTGGTGGTTGCGGTGGATTACCTCAAGCCGCATCCGTTGTACCGGAAGATCATCCGCAAGACCAATAAGTTCCACGCGCACGATGAAGAAAACGCTTGCCGTGTCGGGGATACGGTGCGCATCGAAGAGACGCGCCCGCTGAGCCGTACCAAGCGCTGGCGGATCGTCGAGATCGTGCAGCGCGGCGAGGAGAGCTAAGCCATGATCCAGCCCCAGACCCGTTTGAAGATTGCCGACAACACCGGCGCCAAAGAGATCATGTGTATCCGTGTGCTTGGCGGCTCCCGTGTGCGCTACGGTCGTGTCGGCGATGTGATCGTCGCTTCAGTGAAGCAGGCTACCCCGGGTGGTTCTGTGAAAAAAGGCGAAGTGGTGCGTGCAGTAATCATACGGACGGCCAAAGAATATGGTCGGCCCGATGGCTCGCACATTCGCTTCGACGATAACGCGGCCGTGATTATCGGAAAAGAGAACAACCCGCGCGGCACTCGTATCTTCGGGCCGGTTGCGCGTGAGTTGCGCGAACGGCAGTTCATGCGCATTGTGTCGCTGGCGCCGGAAGTGCTCTAGGTACGTTCGCTATCAGGAGTGAGTTATGCACGTCAAGACTGGCGACGAAGTTTTGATTATCGCCGGCAAAGACAAGGGGCGCAAGGGCAAAGTTAAGACTTGCATTCCTTCGGCGGGCCGGGTGGTGATTGAAGGGCTGAATATCGTCAAGCGCCATATGAAGCCCCGTGGTCCGGGTAAGCCGGGTGGGATTATTGAGATGGAAGCGCCGCTCGATGCCTCGAATGTGATGCTCGTCTGCCCCAGTTGTGGGCGTGCGTCGCGTACGGGCAAGCGGTTTCTCGAAGAGCAGGATCATAAGGGGCGCCCGCGTAAGGTGCGTTTCTGCAAGGCCTGCGACGCGGTGGTTGATAAATGAGTTAGTGGAGGTTCAGGGCCGGAATCTAGATGCGCAAAGCTAAGGTTCCAAGCCCCTGGAGAATGACCATGACCGTTCGTCTGCGTGAGAAGTATCAGGCCGAAGTCGTCCCTGCATTAATGCAGGAGTTTAAGTATTCGTCGATCATGCAGGTACCGCGGTTGACGAAGATTGTGTTGAATATCGGTGTTGGCGAGGCGATCCAGAACTCGAAAGCCCTCGATGCCGCAGTTAACGATCTATCAATCATCACCGCTCAGAAGCCGGTTGTCACCCGAGCCAAAAAGTCCATCGCATCGTTTAAGCTACGGGAAGGTATGGCCATTGGCGCAATGGTGACCCTGCGCGGTAACCGGATGTACGACTTCTATGATCGATTGGTGAACCTTGCCCTGCCGCGTATCCGCGATTTTCGCGGTGTAGGCCGGCGCTCGTTTGATGGGCGCGGGAATTATAGCCTGGGTCTGCGCGAGCAGATTGTGTTCCCAGATATTGACTACGACAAGATCGATAAGATTCGCGGTCTGGAAGTTGCGGTTGTTACAACGGCAACTGATGACGAGCAGGCTTATGCCCTGCTGAAGCGCCTTGGCATGCCATTTCGTGATTAGTCTGGACCAGGAGCATAGCTCACCAGTCCAACGGTTTTGAGGAGGAATTTCTTGGCAAAGACGTCTTGGATCGTTCGTTCTGAGCGAACACCAAAATTCAAGGTTCGCGGCTACAACCGCTGCAAAACATGTGGTCGCTCACGCGCCTATATGCGCAAGTTCGGCATGTGCCGGATCTGCTTTCGTGAGCACGCGCTGAAGGGTTTGCTCCCCGGCGTTGTGAAGTCGAGTTGGTAGGTGTTGTTACGGACAACGGAAATCAGGGCGAACCCTGCACAGCGCCGTTGTCTGGCGTGTGAGGAGGCACACTATAATGAGTGTTAACGATCCTATCGGTGATATGCTGACGCGCATTCGCAATGCGTGCATGGCCCGCCATACGGTAGTAACGATGCCCGCGTCGAAAATGAAGTTGGCGATTGCCGACATCTTGAAGCACGAGGGCTTTATCAAAGATTACACGCTGATCGAAGGCCAGCCCTATAGCTCAATCTCGCTCACACTGAAGTACTCGCCTGATCGTCGTCCGGCCATCACTGGGCTGCGACGGGTGAGCAAGCCGGGTCTGCGCATCTACACCAAGCGCGAGGAAATTCCGCGGGTGCGTGGTGGTATGGGGCTGAGTATTGTCTCGACGCCGAAGGGTGTGTTGGCCGGCCACGACGCGTGGCGCCAGCACGTTGGCGGCGAAGTGCTCTGCTACGTCTGGTAGCGTACACGGAGGAAGCCAATGTCGCGCATTGGAAAACAACCAATTGCCCTTCCGAAGGGCGTAGATATTACGATAGGCGAAGGCAACCTGGTGACGGTTAAGGGGCCGAAGGGTAAGCTGGAGCAGCAACTGCACCGCGAGGTGCGCATCCTGCAGGAGAACGGCTCGATCACGGTTGAGCGCCTGAGTGATGGTAAGCTGCACAAGGCATTGCATGGACTCACCCGAACCCTGGTGCACAACATGGTCGTTGGTGTAACCGACGGATGGCAGCGTGCTCTGGAGATCAACGGCGTTGGTTACCGTGCTGCGCTTGAGGGCAAGATATTGGTGCTGAACCTTGGGTTCTCGCACCAGGTACGCCTCGATCCGCCGCCGGACGTGCAGTATGTGGTTGGCGAGCGCAAGAGCGCCAACGATCCGCTGCCGGTTTTCGTGCGTGGGATCGACAAGCAAGTAGTTGGTGAAGAGGCGGCCCGCATTCGCGGCCTCCGCCCGCCGGAGCCTTACAAGGGCAAAGGTGTAAAATACGCCGAAGAGAAGATTCGCCGGAAGGCCGGGAAGGCCGGTAAGGCCAAATAGTCGGCTTGTATGCCGTAATATGAAGCGAGTGATGGGGGATATAATCCTCATCGCGCCAGCGAGGATCGTATGGCTAAGCGTTCACCGCGTGAGTTGCGCCTTCGCCGCCATAATCGCCTGCGCAAGCGGGTTACTGGTACGGTTGAGCGCCCGCGCCTCAATGTGTTTCGGAGCAATGTTCATATCTATGCCCAGGTGATCGATGACGTCGACGGGCGCACGCTTGCCGCCGCTTCGACCAACGAAAAGGCATGGGCTGAGGGTGATGCCACGAAGACGAAGTCTGAGCAGGCGGCGCTTGTTGGTCGCCTGGTTGCCGAGCGCGCCCTGGAAGTTGGGGTGACGAAGGTTGTCTTCGACCGCGGCGGATTTAAGTACCACGGGCGCGTCAAGGCCCTCGCCGATGCAGCCCGCGAGGCTGGGCTGAACTTCTAATGCCGCCGGGCAGCATCAGGGAGGAACTGTGAAGCGAGAACAAATTAGCGCTGATGGTCTGGAGCTCGAAGAGCGCGTCGTCCAGATCAATCGCGTCTCCAAAGTAGTCAAGGGCGGTCGGCGCTTTAGCTTCAGCACCGTCGTTGTCGTTGGCGATGGCAAAGGCCACGTCGGCATTGGTATGGGCAAGGCAGCGGAAGTACCCGAGGCGATCCGCAAAGGTACTGAAGCCGCCAAGAGGAACCTCATTCGGGTGCCGTTGGTCAATTCGACCATCCCCCATGAGGTGATTACCAAGTATGCCGCCACCAAGGTGATGATTCGCCCGGCAGCGCCCGGTACCGGTGTTATCGCCGGTCGTGGTGTGCGCCCGGTGGTTGAGGCGGCTGGGGTCAAGGATATTTTGTCGAAGGTCTACGGCTCCAATAACCCGGTGAACGTAGTTAAGGCAGCATACCAGGCCCTTAGCGAACTCGTATCGCTTAGCGAGGTTGCCCGGCGCCGCGATATGACCCCTCAGGAGTTGGCATCGCGGCGCGCCCTGCGCGAGCGCCCTGCTGACACGGAGGCGGCGGCATGAGCAAGCTGAAGATCACCTATACGAAGAGTATGATTGGCTATGCCCGCGATCAGAAGGCAACGATTGGATCGCTGGGCCTGCGTAAGCTCAACCATTCGGTCATTAAGCCGGATAATCCTTCCGTTCGGGGTATGATCAATAAGGTCAAGCACCTGGTTACGGTTGAGGAGATCGCGGATGAGGTGACGGCATGAAATTGCATGATCTGAAGCCGGCCGAGGGCTCGACCCATCGCAAGAAGCGCGTGGGCCGTGGTTATGGCTCCGGCAAGGGTAAAACATCGGGCAAAGGTATGATGGGACAGAAGTCCCGTTCCGGCCCTGGTCCATATCGAACGTTTGAAGGTGGCCAGAACCGTCTGGTGAAGCGCATGCCGTTCCGCCGTGGTTTTACTAACATCTTCCGCGTCGATTACGAAGTAGTCAATGTAGGTCGCTTGGCCGAGTGGCCGACCGATGTGGCGGTTACGCCTGAGACACTGCTTGTTTCGCGCACAGTGCGCCGGAAGACTATGCCGGTGAAGATTCTTGGCGATGGTGAATTAACCAAGGCCCTAACCGTGAAGGCACATAAGTTCTCGTCCAGTGCACGGGCGAAGATCGAGGCTGCCGGCGGCACGGTCGAGGAAATTCCGTGGGTTGTTGAGAAGCACTCGCGGTCGCGTGGCCCGAATTATGGTGGGCGCAACGCGAAGAATAAGAAGGTTGAGGCGTAAGCAACGCTTACCGATTAGGACGGTCGTTCGTGATGCATCTGCGTTGCCGACCGTCCGCTCACTGTCGCAAAGAGGAAGCTACAGATGCTCCAGGCCGTACTCCGCGCAATTCAATTGCCCGACCTGCGTCGGCGCATCCTGTTTACAATCGGGATGTTGTTGATCTTCCGGGCCATTGCGCATATACCGGTGCCTAATGTAAACCCGGATGCACTTGAGCAGTTGCGCAATGAATTGGCGACAAACCAGTTAGCGCAGCTGTTGAACCTGTTTGCCGGGGGAGCGCTGCAGAACTTCTCGGTGGCGGCAATGGGGGTATATCCCTACATTACCGCGTCGATTATTATGCAGTTGCTTCAGCCTCTGATTCCGGCTCTGCAGGAGCTCAACAAAGAGGGCGAGCAGGGGCGGATCAAACTGAACCGCTACCAGATGTGGCTGACTATTCCGCTGGCCTATCTGCAGGCGTATGGTCAGACGGTGACTCTGGAGCGAACCGTTAATCCAACGGGTGATCCGACCCTTTCGCTGTTTCGATCGTCGTTCGATATTGTTGGAAACTTCCTGCCGACTTTCACCGTACTTACGTCGATGGTGGCCGGCACGATGTTGCTTGTCTGGCTTGGTGAGCAGATCAACGAGCGTGGCATTGGCCAGGGTATCTCGGTGATCATCTTTGGCGGTATCGTTTCACGCTTGCCGGCAGTGATCCTCCAGGGCTTCCAGATTAGCCAGGCCGGTGACGTTAATACAATCCTTGGGATTATTGGTTTCCTTGCGATCGCTTTGTTGACGATCGTGGGCATTATTATGATCCAGGAAGGTCAGCGCCGTATTCCAGTGCAGTATGCGAAGCGCGTACGCGGCAACAAGGTCTATGGCGGCCAGAGCAGTTACATTCCACTGAAGGTGAACATGGCGGGTATGATCCCACTGATCTTCGCTCAGAGCATCATCATCTTTCCGGGGATTGTTGCTTCCTGGTTCTTTGTTCCAGGCGCTGAGGGTTTCGGTAACCAGATCGCCGGCTTTTTCTACAACACCTTCAACCCGACAGGCCAGGGTGGTGGGGTCGTCTATATTACGCTGCTGTTCCTGCTTACAGTTGGCTTCAGCTACTTCTATACCGTTGTGCTCTTTACCCAGCAGGACATTCCAGATAACTTGCAGCGCAATGGTGGTTTTATTCCCGGCATTCGTCCAGGCAAAAAGACTGAAGAGTATCTGATGCGGGTACTCAACCGAATTACGCTGGCCGGTGCGCTCTTCCTTGGCCTGATCGCGATTTTGCCTTTCCTGACCCAATCGGTGACAGGCGTGCAGTTGGGCCTAGGAAGTACGGCTCTGCTGATCGTGGTTGGCGTTGCGGTTGATACGATGCGCCAACTCGAAGCGCAACTGGTGATGCGTGACTACGAAGGGTTCTTATCACGGTAGCGCTGAGCCGCCTCGCTGCTGAGGGAGAGGCTCCGCTCCATAGTATGCCCCAGAAGGGCAACTCCGCTTGTGGGGTGTGCCTACCGCGTTAGCGCTGGTGTACGTAAGGCTTAGGCCTGGTAAGCGCAGCGATGCGCCTTGCGCGGGGCGAAGAGAGCGCCGACTATGACCAACGTTATATTACTTGGGCCACCTGGAGCGGGAAAAGGGACGCAGGCCAAAACGCTCTCTGAACGAACCTCGCTCTCGCATGTAGCGAGTGGGGATCTGTTTCGGGCGGCGCTCCGTGAAGGCACCGAATTGGGTATGCTGGCCAAGTCGTATATGGATCGCGGTGAGCTTGTGCCGGATGAAGTAGTCATTCGCATGATTTTGGAGCGGATCGGTCGACCGGATTGTGCGAATGGAGTCATCTTTGATGGCTTCCCGCGCACCCAGGATCAGGCGCAGGCGCTCGAACACGCACTTGGTGAAGAGCATACTCGAATCGATGCGGTTCTTTACCTGCGTGTCCCGCAAGAAGTGCTTTTACGGCGCATCGCCGGGCGGCAAACTTGCAAAACTTGCGGTGCTACATATAATATCTATTATTTCCCGTCCCACCGCCCAGGAATCTGTGATGCGTGTGGCGGAAAGCTTTATCAGCGCAGCGACGACTCAATTGAGACGGCGCAGCACCGCCTGGATGTCTATTTTGCGCAGACGATGCCGCTGATCGAACACTATCAGCGGCAAGGCAGCCTGTACGAGATCGATGGCCAGCGCGAAATTTCGCTGGTAACTGAGGCCATGTTGAAGGCGCTCAAACTCGAACCAGGCGACGAGCCGTCTGCATAAGGGGTGATATGTCCAAAAAGAAAGACGTGATCGAGATGGAGGGGACAATCACTGAACCCCTCCCGAATGCGATGTTTCGCGTTGAACTTGAGAATGGCCACGAAGTCTTGGCCCATATCTCAGGGAAAATGCGAATGAACTATATTCGAATTTTGAAGGGTGATCGGGTGCTGGTGGAACTTTCACCCTACGATCTGACCCGGGGCCGGATAACATACCGCTATAAGTAGCCTGGGTGGCTTTGTGCGTGCCACCCGTGCGGGAGACACAGTTATGAAAGTTCGTGCGTCGGTCAAGCCGCGCTGCGAATATTGCAAGGTGATCAAGCGCAAGGGTGTGATCCGTGTGATCTGCTCGCGCACACCGAAACATAAGCAGCGTCAGGGTTAGTTCATTCCAGCGGTTGCTACAGCGTAGTTTAGGCATCAGTGTCGCGGCGTATTCCGCGCCGCTGACATAAGATGAGGGAGTTCATGGCACGTATTGCAGGGGTCGATATTCCGCGCAATAAAAAAGTCGAGATCTCGATTACCTATATTTTTGGGATCGGGCGCTCGAACGGAATGGATGTGCTGCGGAAGGCGAATGTGAATCCGGAGACGCGGGTACGCGACCTGACTGAAGAAGAGGTCGGTCGTATCCGTGAGATCGTTGATCGTGAGTATCGGGTTGAGGGTGACCTGCGTCGTGAAGTGCAGTTGAATATCAAGCGTCTGATGGATATTGGCTGCTATCGCGGTCTGCGCCATCGCCGTGGGATGCCGCTGCGCGGACAGCGCACACGTACCAACGCTCGTACGCGCCGTGGCCGTAAGGGTCAGGCAATCGGGATCAAGAAGAAGGCCAAAAAGTAACCTGCGCAGTCTTGCTTCGCAGCGCACAGGTGGGCACAATTGGCCTGCCTGTGGCTCTTGTGTGTAAAGGAGATCTATATGCCCGCTAAGGCAACCAAGGGAGCAGCGAGTCGGCAGCGCGGTAAGCGCCGCGAGCGGAAGAACATTCCGCGTGGACAGGCCCATGTCTTGAGCACGTTCAACAATACTATTGTGACGATCACCGATCCGCAGGGTGCGGTAGTTTGTTGGGCGAGCGCTGGTCAGTCGGGCTTTAAGGGATCGCGCAAGAGTACGCCCTATGCTGCTCAGGTCACGGCCGACACAGCCGCGCGCAAGGCGATGGAAAACGGCATGCGTTCGGTTGAGGCGTTTGTGAAGGGGCCAGGCTCCGGCCGTGAGGCGGCGATTCGTTCGCTGCAGTCGGCAGGCTTGCAGGTTTCGGCGATTACTGATGTGACGCCGATTCCGCACAATGGATGTCGCCCGCCGAAGCGCCGGCGCGTCTAGGGTTCGATTGAGGATGCCCGTGGGACGACCGCTGTTGGAACCGCAGGGCCAGGCCCAGGCGCCCGCAGGGGTAAGGATCGTAGCAACATGCTGCGACAATTGCGCCCATCTCACGGTGTTGGGCAACAATGTGGAGTGAGTTGTCGCTCACTCATTCAGGAGGCTTGAGGAGTTATGGCGCGTTACAATGGACCGGTCGGCAAGGTAAGCCGACGTTTGGGAATTGGGATTACGGAAAAGGGTCAGCGCATTCTGAATAAGCGCTCGTACCCCCCAGGCCAGCACGGGCCGACGTCGCGCCGACGTCAGGTTTCCGACTACGGCCTACAATTGATGGAAAAGCAAAAGGCAAAGTACATGTACGGTGTACTGGAGCGGCAGTTTCGTCGGGTATTCGAGCAAGCCTCGCGGCGCAGCGGTGTTACCGGTGAGTACCTGCTCAGCCTGTTGGAGCGGCGCCTGGATAATGTGGTCTACCGGCTTGGTTTCGCTACCACCCGGGCTCAGGCGCGCCAGCTTGTTACCCACGGCCATATTACTGTTGACGGCCGGAAGACGAATATTCCCTCGTACACAATGAAGGTAGGGCAGACCATCGCCGTACGCTCTGAGAGCCGCCGGCGTGCCTACTTTAAGAACGTGGTTGATAGTGGCGATTTGAATAAGTACCGCGCCCCCGAGTGGCTGCGTCTGAACGCGGCTGATCTTTCGGGTTCGGTGGTTGCATTGCCGCGTCGTGAAGATGCCGAGGCTGGGATCAACGAGCAATTGATCGTCGAGTTCTACAGCCGGTAAGAGTGTCGATCGATAATCGGTGACCGCCGCTGGGGTGGCTCAACGGCTTGCGCAACGGCAGTTGCCGATTGTGGATTGGATGGAGGCTTTCCGTGCTGGATATTGCCATGCCGAAAATTGAGGTCGTTCACGCGGCAGAGAACTACGGGCGCTTCAAGATTGAGCCGCTTGACCCAGGCTATGGCCATACGCTCGGCAATGCGTTGCGCCGTGTTATGCTCTCGTCGATACCGGGCGCGGCAATTACTAGGGTCAGGGTCGATGGTGTCTTTCACGACTTTGCCATTATCGATGGCGTGCGTGAAGATATGACTGAGATTGTGTTGAACCTCAAAGGGGTGCGTGTCCGCTCGACGTCTGACGAGCCGGTTGAGCTATTGCTCAGTAAGCAGGGCGTTGGAACGGTTACTGCTGCAGATATTGCAGCGCCAGACACGGTTGAGATTGTAAACCCAGATCATTATATCTGTACGCTTGACAATGATACTGCGCGCCTGGAGATGACCCTGATTGTTGAGCGCGGGCGGGGTTACTATTCGGTCGATCTACGCGACATTGTTCCCATCGGTGAAATTCCGTTGGACGCAATGTTTACGCCGGTGCCGCGGGTAAACTATCAGGTTGAGAACACTCGTATTGGTCAAGCCACGGACTTTGATCGGTTGATCATGGAGATCTGGACTGATGGAACCGTGACACCGAGCGATGCGATGGGCCACGCGGCGAAGGTGTTGGTGCATTACAGCCAGACAATCGCCGACTTTAACCGACTCTTAGCTGAACCGGAAGAGCAACCGGCGCCTGATGGCTTGGTTATTCCGGCGGCTGTGTATGATACACAGATCGAGGATCTTGATTTATCGACACGTACGTATAACTGTCTGAAGCGGGCCGATATTACGCGGATCGGTCAGGTGCTGCAGATGGACGAAAAAGCGTTGCTTTCGGTGCGCAACCTGGGGCAAAAGTCGATGGAAGAGATTCGCGATAAACTGGTTGAGCGGGGCTACATTCCCCGTACAGGGCTTAACCTGGCAAGTGTGAACGGCGAGACGCCGGTTATTGAGGCGCTGGACTAGACGTTCAGCTTATACATGCGTGCGGAGGTTCGCGTTACGCCGTAAGATGTCTTGGTTGAGGCACTGTTGGCGCGCCGAACCGATGCCTGTGGAGATAGAGGAATGCGACACCGAAGAGTAAATAAGAAGCTCGGGCGTAGCTACGAGCACCGCAAGGCGCTCTATCGCAACTTGATGATCGCCTTGATCGAACATCGCAAGATTACGACGACTCACGCCAAGGCCAAGGCACTGCAGCCCGAGGTTGAGCGATTGCTGACAATTGCGCGTGAGGACACACCGCACGCGCGGCGCATGGCGCTCTCGAAGCTGGACAGTAAAGTTGCGATGCGCCAGTTATTCACCTTTGCACCGCAGGAGTACGGCGGTCGTAACGGCGGTTATACACGGATTATCAAGATCGGCCCACGCCTCGGCGATGGGGCTGAAATGGCGGTTATCGAGCTCGTCTAATGCGGAACATCGCCTTGCGCCTTTCCTATGACGGTACCGACTTTGCGGGTTCGCAATGGCAAAGCGACGCTCGTACCGTGCAGGGTGCGTTGGAAGAAGCCTGGCAGCAGTTTACGCAAGAGCGGCGGCGGTTCACCCTGGCAGGTCGCACCGATGCAGGTGTACACGCGCTTGGGCAGGTGGCAAATGTACTCACCGAAACGCAGCATAACCCGGCGACGGTGATGCGAGGGATGAATGCCCTGCTACCGGAAGATGTAGTGGTGCAGGCGGCCTGTGAGGCAGATGGCGAGTTTCACGCGCGCTATAGTGCGACACGACGCTCGTATCGGTACTTGATCAATCACGGGCAGGCGCCGATTCCGATGCTGCGTAACTGTGTGGTGCAGGTTGAGGGGCCGCTCGATATGGCGGCGATGGCAGCAGCACTACCGTTGCTCGAAGGAACGCATGATTTTGCCTCCTTTGCCGCTGCCTCGCCGGGCCAAAAGTCGACTGTGCGGACAATGTATACTGCGCGTCTGCACGAAGTCGAACTGTTTGGTCGCCAGTTGATTGCAATCGACCTGGTTGCAAATGCCTTCTTGCAGCATATGGTGCGGGTGATTGTCGGGACATTATTGCTGGTTGGGCGTGGAAAGTTGGCGAGTACGGCTTTTCAAACAGTGTTGGAGCGGCAAGATCGCAAGGCGGCCGGCCCGACGGCCGCAGCCCATGGGTTGACCTTAATGGCGGTCAGTTACCCGGCAGCATTGCTCCAGTGGAATACATAAGCGGGTTCAACGCTTGACACGTGGGCGGCTCCGCCATTCAGGCCGCAAATCAACAAAGGATAGATAGTTGTGAAAACGTACCATCAAAAGCCTTCAGAAGTTCAGCGTGACTGGCTCCTCGTTGATGCCGAGGATCAAGTTGTTGGGCGTCTGGCGACGCAAATCGCTACGCTGCTGCGTGGCAAACATAAGCCGACGTATACCCCCTCGATCGACGGCGGGGATTTTGTCGTTGTGATCAATGCCGAGAAGATCAAGATCATGGGCCGCAAAGCCGATCAGAAGATCTACTATCGGCACACGGGTTACCCAGGTGGTCTCAAGGAGATCCCGTACCGCATGATGCTGACTAAGCACCCGGATCGGATTTTACGCATTGCCGTCAAGGGTATGCTGCCGAAGAACCGGATGGGCCGTCGGCTGATGACGAAGCTGCGAATCTACGCAGGGCCGAAGCACCCGCATGCTGCACAGCAGCCGCAGGTATGGACGCCGGTGTATCGGTAGAAGCGCGAGGCGGCGGCTGAACCCTGTTGTAGGGCGGCGAATGTGCCTATGCCCCGGCCAAGACTCATGTAAGGAGTGTAGCGAATGGATGCGAAGCGATATTATCAGGGCACCGGACGCCGAAAGACAGCGGTAGCACGTGTGCGCCTTTTTCCCGGTAATGGGGAGTTCGTCGTCAATGGTAAGAACCCCGAAGATTACTTTGGGCCGCGCGATCTGTTGCAGCGCGAGATCCGCCATCCGCTGGCGATTACGAACAACCTAGAGAGCTTCAATGTGCTCGTCAAGGTGCGTGGTGGTGGCGTCCATAGCCAGGCCGGCGCAGTACGCCACGGCGTTGCGCGCGCACTGCTCGATCTTGATGCTGAATTGCGACCGCCACTGAAGAAGGCCGGCCTGCTTACGCGTGATCCGCGTATGAAGGAGCGCAAGAAGCCCGGTCTCAAGCGTGCCCGTAAGGCGCCGCAGTATACGAAGCGGTAGCGCACTGAGTAGCCTGATTCAGGCACTGAGCGCTCTGACTTGTAGCCCATATAGAGCGCTCGTCATTGGGGAGGGAAATGGCGTCTATCGCCTGGACCCTCCCTGCTGTGTTCATAATTGACCTTCTGGCTTCTGACTTCTGAATCCTATCAAGATGCGTGTTATCACCGGCAAAGCGAAGGGTCATAAACTTAAGGCGCCGAAAGGACTGAGCACCCGCCCGATGTTAGATCGGGTCAAGGAGGCGCTCTTTTCGGTGTTGGAGGGGTATGGCCCGATTCGGGGGCATGTGCTCGATTTGTTTGCGGGCACAGGCTCGCTCGGGATCGAGTGCTTGTCGCGTGGGGCCGAGTTTGGTGACTTCGTGGAGCAGAACCCGCATGTCTGTAAGATTATTGCCGATAATCTGCGCCATACCAAATTCGAGCAGGTCAGTCGGGTGCATACGATGCCGGTGGAACGCTTCTTGCAGGCACAGCGTGGCGTAAAGCGCTATGCTATAATCGTGATGGACCCGCCGTATGCTGATCCGCAGATTGAGCATACGATCGCTCTGGTCGCGACGGTTGGCGTTGCACAACCGGGGGCATTGCTCGTTGTCGGTCACTCGCCGCGCGTAGTCCTGGCTGATGCGTATCCCGGTTTAACGCGGATCAAGTGGCGTCAGATCGGTGATTCTTGTTTTTCGATCTACGAACTCGACGAGTAGCTGTATGCGTATCGCTCTTTACCCCGGCAGTTTCGACCCGGTGACGTTTGCGCACCTCGACATCGCGCAGCGCGCGGCGCGGCTGTTCGACAAGGTCGTAATGGCCGTATTTGAAAGCCCCAAGAAGAACTTGTTGTTTAGCACCGCTGAGCGGGTCGAATTGCTCAACGAGGCTGTGCAAGGCTTTCAAAATATTGAGGCGGCGAGTTACAGCACGCTGACCGTTACGTTTGCGCGTGAAATTGGCGCACAGGCGATGGTTCGCGGGCTACGGGCCGGGAGCGATTTCGAAGCCGAGTTCCAGATGTCTCAGGTCAACCAGGTTATCGCCCCCGAGATTGAATATGTGTTGCTGATGGCAGGCCGTCAGTATGCCCATATCAGCTCATCCGCAGTGCGCGAGATGGCAGGCCTCGGCCGCGATCCGGTGGAGTTCACGCCGCCGCACATTGTTGCGGCGCTGCGGCGTAAATTCACACAAAGGGGGTGAAAACCATCGAGCTCGACGATCTGATCGACGAATTGGAAGATACGCTGGCCGCCGGATGGCGGATGCCGGTCGGTGGACGGTTGCTGGTTGATGAAGAGCGCGTGCTTGATATTATCGATCGGATGCGCGTGGCGGTTCCTGAAGAACTGAAACGGGCCCGCCGGGTAGTACAAGAACAGGATCGGCTGATCGCGGAGGCCCAGTCCCGCGTGCAGCAGGTGCTGGAAGAGCGTGGTTTACTTGAAGCGGTTGAGGCCGAGCGTGCGCGTTTGTTACAGCAGGCCGAGCAAGATGCTGCAACAGTGCGGGCAGGCGCCGACGATTATGCGCGTCAGGTGCTTGTAGAGCTTGATGAGCGGTTGGCCAAACTGGCGGCGAGTGTGCGGAATGGCTTGAGCGCTTTGAATGCATCCGACAATGCCGCGCCGCGGGCTTGACAACGATCGCGCCTCTGGCCTATAATGCGGCGTTTTGTGCGGTTGGCCCGCCGCCGCAGCACAGAATTATGAGTACAATTAAATTTAATGTCGCGCAACTGCTGCGCGAGGTGATCGGGACTCGGCGTGACTACACATTCACCGAGCCGACGCTCCCGCTTGATGACACGTTAACAATGCGTGATCCCGCCGGGCAGGTGCGCTTTACGCGGACAGCGACAGGCGTCTATGCACACGTTAAGGTGAGCGGTGTCGTACAAGTCACCTGTGTCCGCTCACTTGAAGAGTTTGACTACGAGTTGGAACTGGATTTTAGCGACCTGTTTCATTCAGTAATCGATGTTGCTACAGGTGGTACGCTGCCGGATCCGATTGAAGATGACCCGTTTACGCTCAACGAATTGCACATGGCCGATATCGGCGAAGCGATTCGTGAGTACGGTTTGCTGGAATTACCATTAAACCCGGTTAGCCCGGCGTATCGTGATCAACTGGTGAGTTACACGGTTCAGTCGGACGGCATTGATGGCGAGATCGAGGTTAACCAGACCGATGAACCAATCGATGCGGACGCCATTGAGGCATTAAAAGCCTGGGCGGCGCAACACAATCGAAAGAATAATAGGAGCTAAAACTCATGGGTGCATTGCCAAAACGAAAAGTCTCGCGTCATCGTCGGGGTAACCGGCGCCAACATCTGGCGTTGACCCCGCCGACGATGGTGACTTGTCCGCGCTGTGGTTCGATGATGCGCGCACATCACGTCTGCAAGACGTGTGGGACGTACAAGGGCCGCCAGGTAATTGATGTGGCGGCTGACAGCACCGAGCGCTAAGCCAAAGGCAGGCCGCAGGGCGCAGGCAACGTGCGCGCACCTATTTGCATGCGCGATGCTGTATAGGGCAGGGTTTCTAATTATAGCGCGGCGCAGGGGGCTGTGGGCCGGTTGTGACCGTGCCGGCAGCCCTCTGGCATATGTAGATATAAACCAGAACGTAGTGTGCTCCGGATGCGGGGCGGGAGGCGGCAGCGGTGAGCAGCGGATCCTACGCGGCGATCGTTGGATGGGGTATGGCCGTGCCGCAGCGCGTGGTGACCAACGACGAGCTTGCGCAGCGCATTGATACCTCAGACGAGTGGATTCGGACGCGTACGGGCATTGCTGAGCGCCGTGTCGTGGGGCCGGGCGAATTCACCTCGACGCTGGCGACGACGGCCGGGCGTGAGGCGTTGGAGCGAGCCGGTTTAAGCCCGACCGATGTTGACACAGTAATTATTGCAACCTGTACGCCTGATCGCCCGTTTCCGGCGACGGCGTGCGCCGTGCAAGCGAACCTCGGCATTCCCCGCGCGACAGCCTTCGACCTCGTTGCCGCCTGTAGCGGTTTCCTCTATGGCATGCACGTTGCCACGGGACTCATCCGTGCTGGAATGAGCAAGACGATCTTGCTCGTGGCCGCCGACATTTTTACTCAGTTGATTGATTGGAACGACCGCAATACTTGTGTGCTCTTTGGCGACGGCGCGGGAGCCGTCGTGTTGCGCGCTACCGAGCAACCGCTTGGCTTGATCAGTTCCGAGATGGGCGCCTGGGGCGAGGGCGAAACGCTGATGGCTGTCGATGCCGGCGGAACTCGCTTGCCGGCGACGCCGGAACTGTTGGCACAGGGTCGCCAATATGTCTATATGAATGGTCGCGAGATCTTTAAGCATGCCGTGCGCGAGATGAGCGATTCGGCGGAGCGGGTGGTGGCGGCGGCAGGGCTTGATCTCGACCAGATCAGTTTGATTGTGCCCCACCAGGCCAATGTACGGATCATCGAGGCCGTCGCGCGGCGGCTGGAAGTGTCGATGGAGCGGGTGTGCGTAAACCTTGACCGCTATGGCAATACCTCGGCGGCTTCCGTGCCGATCGCCCTGTACGAGGCGATTGAGCAGGGCCGGGTGCGTGACGGCGATCATCTGCTGTTGACGGCGTTTGGCGGCGGGCTAACCTGGGGTTCAGCAGTAGTGCGCTGGGGACGTGGTTAATAATAATTTTTTGACGTTTATGTGATTGTGTGCGGTACTGGCGCTTTGGCGTGCCTTGATCCGCCAGTGGGGTGTGGAATGGCGGTAGCGTGGATCTTTCCGGGGCAGGGCTCGCAGGTTGTGGGAATGGGCCGCGATCTGTATGCGGAGCTTCCGGCAGCGCGGGCAGTCTTTGATGAGGCCGATGCAGTGTTAGGGTTTTCGCTGACGCAGCTCTGCTTTGACGGGCCGGAAGAGGCGCTAACAGCTACCGAAAATGCCCAACCGGCGCTGTTGACAGTCAGTACGGCCCTGGCGCGGGCCTTAGAAAGCATGGGCGGCGTGAATCTTCCGCGTCCGCAGGCCGTGGCTGGGCATAGCCTGGGTGAATATTCGGCCCTGGTAGCGAGTGGCGCGGTGCCGTTTGGCACGGCTTTGCGCCTGGTACGAAGGCGTGGCGAACTGATGGCAGCGGCCAGCGAGGGCAGTATGGCCGCCGTTATCGGCCTCGATGCGGCTATTCTCGATCAGATCTGCCGTGACGTAAACGAAGCATTGCAGTTAGGCCCAGGGCTGCCTTCAACCGTGGTTGTCGCTAATTATAACGCCCCCGACCAGTTGGTAATCAGTGGCAGTACACTAGCAGTAGAGCACGCGGGGCTAATGGCCAAAGAGCGTGGCGCAAAACGGGTCATTCCGCTGAAGGTAAGCGCAGCATTTCACTCCCCGCTGATGGTTGATGCGGCCGAAGGGATGGCGCGCGAACTCGACAAGATTTCGGTTGCGCCGTTGCAGGTGCCGCTGATTGCCAATGTTACGGCAGCGCCGTTGAGTGAGGCCGA
>JBBRUG010000051.1:0-22933 GCA_038247995.1 Chloroflexales bacterium
AGCGCATGCTCACCGTCGCGGCAACCTGTCAGCAGCAGGAGCGTCCCCTTTTGCCCTATCTCATCGATGCCGTCACCGCGCATTGGGCGAATCAGCCCGCACCTAAACTGCTTCCTTCCGGGGGAGCCTGAACGGATACGGGCGCTGGCGGTAGGCGGTGGACGGCGGTCGCTGCCTTAGCCTTCAGGATACAACGCCAATGCGCCGTCGCGGCGGTGGGTGATGCGATCGATGCGTTCACTGACCTGGCGCAAGACCTCGTTCTTGTCGATCGTTAGTAAGCGCTTGGCGTGCAGCAGCGGTCGGCCAGCGACAATCACCGTTTCAATATCAGCCTTACACGCGCTGTAAAGCAATGTTGCCGCTGCATTATGGACTGGTTGGACGTGGACGCCGCCGCGACTGAGCAGCACGAGATCGGCGGCTTGGCCGACACGCAGTTCACCGGTGATCCCGGCAAGGCCAAGGGCGCGCGCGCCTTCACGTGTCGCCAGTGCTAAAGCCTGGCCAAGCGGCAGTACCCGGGCATCCTGACGGCGGTGCTTTTCCAGCAGCGCGATCAGCCGGGTAGCTTCCAACAAGTCGTAGCCATTATTGCTGGCAGCGCCATCGCTTCCCAACGCCACCGTAATCCGGTTGTCCAGCAAGTCGGCAACTGGCGCAACGCCAATGCCAAGCTTCATTTCCGTCTTCGGGCAAACGGCGACAGCGACACCGTGCGCAGCCAGGATCGCTTGATCGTCGTCGCCGGAATGGGCCAGGTGGGCGGCCAGGGTGGGCACAGTAAAAATACCGGCGGCGTGCGCAACGGCAACCGGGGTTTTGCCATGGGCGGCGCGGCTCTGACGCACCTGTTCGGCTGTTTCAGAAAGGTGAAGATGAATGCCGACACCGAGGTGGCGGGCGCGTTTGGCAACCTGGGCGAGGAATGCGGGCGAGCAGGTATAAGGCGAGTGCGGGCCAAGCCAGGCGCTGATCCGCCCATCGGCAGCGCCGTGCCACTGTTCAACAAAAGCAACCGCCTGATCAAGCTGAGCCGCTTCATCGGGGCCGCTAAAGACTGTCCAGGCAAGTTGCGCTCGGATACCGATTTCATGCACGGCGCGGGCGATCGCGTCCATGGCAAAATAATGATCGGCGACAGAGGTAACACCGGACTCGATCATCTCAATCAGGCCCAGCAGCGCGCCCCAATAGACATCTTCGGGGGTAAGATTCAGTTCCATTGGCCAGATATGGGCGTTGAACCATTCTTCAATGGGAACATCTTCAACAGCGCCGCGAAACAGGCCCATCGCCGAATGGGCGTGTGCATTTACCATCCCTGGCATAGCAAGTTGCCCAGGTGCGGCAATCGTTTGGTGGGCTAGGGTTGCACTGATGGTGGGCGCGATGGCCGCGATCTTGCCGGCTTGAATTGCTAATGTATGATTGGGCAGCACATTAACGGCTAACCCATCGATTTGCAGAATATCGACGTCCTGAATGAGTAGATCGTACATAGAGGCCTGTAAGCGGCTATCAGATTTATCTCATCTATTGTAGGCTATTCCGTATCGCCCGGCAAGCAGGCTTGCAAAAAGGAACATGTGTGCTATAATATACGTGCTCCTGCTTGCACAGGCCGGGCGACAGAAGAGGCACACGAGGGACGACACTTTACGGACAGTCGGAGTAAACCGGAATCGGCGCGCCGGCCGGCGCCGCCGGACATGGAGGAGTTATGGCACCCGCAAAACGTGACGATCGCAGCGTAACCCGCACTTATCGGGCGGCTGTGCGCCTTGGCGAAGACTTCATTACCCTCGAAGAGACAATCACTCTTCCCATTGATGCATCAGATGCAGACGTGGAACAGGCGGTTGATCTTGGTTGGCGCGTTTATCGCGCCCAAAGGGATTCCATCGAGCAGCAGATCGCCCATATCCGTGAGAACCAGGCGGCGCCGGCGGCGATTACAGTGCGTGATCCGGAAGCCCCAGCGAGCGAGAAACAGCGCAACTATATTGCTGCACTTCAGGAAGACCTAAGTTGGACGAACGAACAGTTGGGCAGTTATGCCAGCGAGCACAGTGTCGATTTAGTGACGCTTACCAAGGGTCAGGCGTCGGGCTTTATTGACGATCTCAAGCGTCTAGCTGAGGATCGGGTGCGTTACAGTGCCGAGACGCCGGCGCCTGGCCGCACGCGTGGTGCCGGTGATGCCAACCAGCCAGCCAGTGAGCGCCAACTTCAGGCGCTGGCGCGTCTGGCTCAGAGCCGGGCCATTGATCTGGACGCCGAAACCGAACAGCGCTTCGGGATTGGCGCAACAGCGCTCACTCAGGAACAGGCCAGCAGCCTGATCAGTGAATGGCAAGGGGCGCGGGCGCGAAGCTAATGGCAGGCGATATGCGGCAGGGCGCAGGAAGATTATCCTTCCTGCGCCCTGCTTTTAGCTTGCGCTGAAGATCGCCGCCCACTCTTCCGCAGTTGGTTGGGCCGGGCTTAGCCCAATCAGGCGCTCCTCGGCCGACACAATTGCAACCAGATGCGCAAGATCATGATCGGCGCCGATGGCTTCATTGAGCCGTGGTGCGCCAACTTGCGCCAGAAGATTGCGTACTATGGTCGCAGGGTCGCCGCCAAGCGCTGCTTCAGCACGGGCAAGGGCCGGGCCGGCAGTTGGGCGCAAGAAATCCATACTTGCTGGAAGGCACACAGCGCAGGCAATGCCATGGGCCAATTTATAGTGGGTTCCAAGTGCATGGCCTACGGCGTGGCCAAGGTGGACGCGCCCATTGACAAAGGCGATGCCGGCGAGGGTTGCCGCCAGCGCCATCTGTTCGCGTGCCGTAGGGTCATCGCCATGGGTAACGGCTTGCGGCAGCCAACGTTTGATCCGTTCTAGCGCGTCGATGGCCAGTGCATCGCTCGGCGGACTTGCCAGGCGTGAAGTGAGTGCTTCCAGCGCGTGCGAAAGCGCATCCAGCCCGGTAGCGGCGGTAAGGCGGGGCGGCATTGTGAGCGTCAGTTCAGGGTCGATCAGGGCCAGCGTCGGCGCAATGCGTATGTCGCGCAGAATCTTCTTTTGCATGCCATCGGTGATGACCGCGACAAACGTTACTTCAGCGCCGGTGCCGGCGGTAGTGGGCAGGCAGATCAGCGGCGGGATGCCCGGGATCGCCTGGGGGCCGCCAAAGAAAAATGGCGTCACATCATCTGTTCCGGCAATGGCCAGCACACCAAGCGCTTTAGCTGTATCCATTGCGCTGCCGCCGCCCAAGGCGACAAGGCCGTCGGCGCCTGCAACGCGGTAAGCATTAACGGCAGCGGTGATGCTTGCGCTGGTTGGGTCGAGTACCACATCGGTGAAGCAGGTTACTGTAACGCCGGCCTGTTCAAGTGCCAGGCGGGTTTTTTCGTACGCCGGGCTTGCGGCGAGAACGCGATCGGTGACGATGAGGACGTGACGCATACCGAGGGTGGCGGCACGCGCGCCAACATTGGCGGCCACGCCCCAGCCAAATTCAATCGGCGTCGGCGTCTGAAACAGAAAAGCAGGAATCTGGCTCATGAAAGGCTCCTCAAGGGATAAGAACAGGCTAGATTTGTCGGGTGCGATTATGCTATGGTAGCATGGCGTACCGCAATAGCCGATAGTTTTAGCTTCTGAATGCTAAAACCTGACTTCGGGAAGTACCCTAATGACCGAGCCAATCACTATTCTTATTGCCGATGACCATACAATGTTTCGTCAGGGCTTGCGTGAACTTTTAGAGCGTAAAGGCGGCTTCCAGGTGATCGCTGAAGTGAGCGACGGCCTGGCAGCGGTTGCCGAGGCGCAGGCCCAGCAGCCCGATGTAGCGCTGCTCGACATCTCGATGCCCGGCTTGACCGGGATTGAGGCGGCGCGTCAGATCGCAACCGTTAGCCCCAATACGCGCACGGTTGTGCTGACCATGCATCGCGACGAGCGCACTGTGCTTGAGGCTTTACGGGCCGGCGCCAATGCCTATTTGCTGAAAGATGCCGACGCTGCAGAGCTGATTGAGGCGATCCGGGTAGTACACCGTGGCGAGGCGGCGCTGGCCGGCAGCGCGGCGGCGCGGGTACTTGATCTGTTGCGCCGTGGTGAGAGCAGTCCGGCGGTTGTGGATCTGCTGACGCCGCGTGAGCGTGATATTCTTGCTCTAGTGGCGCAGGGCGACGACAACCGGTCGATCGCGCTGAAGCTCAGCCTCTCTGAGAAGACGATCGGTAATCGCTTAAGTGAGATCTTCCAGAAACTTGGGGTGAGTAATCGTACCCAGGCGGCTATTGTTGCGGTGCAGCGTGGCCTGGTGCCGCCGCCTGAAGTAAGTTAGAGCGGGGAGAATTTCCCTTTAGAGAGAGGTATCGCCGCTCTACATGGCTCCACTTTAGTGAGCTATACTGTGAATGTACAAATCGTACATTCATGCTGATGCTACAAGTGGAGTACGGCACAAATGCATATGTGGAACATGTTTAAGACAACAGCGCTGCTTGCCCTGCTCACAGGGCTTTTTGTTGTAATCGGCGGGGCGCTGGGCGGCCAGGTGGGCATGGTCATCGCGCTGGTATTTGCCGTAGCGATGAATATGGGCGCCTGGTGGTTTTCTGATAAATTGGCCTTGCGCATGAGCGGTGCGCAGGAAGTCAGCCCCGACGAGAACCCGGAACTGCATCAGATGGTAGACACACTCTCGCTGCGGGCGGGTATTCCGAAGCCGCGCGTTTATATCATCGAAAGCGAAACGCCGAACGCGTTTGCCACCGGGCGCAGCCCAACCCATGGCGCAGTTGCGGTAACGACTGGGATTGCGCGCCTGCTGAACAAAGATGAGTTGGCCGGGGTAATTGCTCACGAACTAGCGCACATTAAGCACCGCGACACCTTAATCGCAAGTGTGGCGGCGAGCGTTGCCGGCGCAATTTCGATGATCGCCGACATGGCGATGTGGGCCATGATCTTTGGTGGTCTTGGTGGTGGCGACGAGGAAGAAGATGGCGGCATGGCCGGCATGGTCGGCGGCTTTCTCATCATGATCCTGGCGCCGATTATGGCGGTGATCATTCAGATGGCGATCTCGCGTTCGCGTGAGTTCAGCGCTGATGCGGGCGGTGCGCAGATCCTGGGCGATCCGCTACCGTTGGCCAGTGCGTTGGAGAAGTTGGAGTGGGCTGCGGGTCGGATCCCGATGAACTCCAGTCCGGCGACGGCGCACCTCTATATTGTGAACCCGATGATGGGTGGCCTGGCCGGATTATTTCGCACGCACCCTGCGACGGAACAGCGGATTGCACGCTTGCGCGCGATGACTGGGCGGATCTCACTCACGGCATAACGCTAGGAAGCAAGTCTTTCGTCAGCAAGGATAACCTAAAGCCCGCCAGTGCAATAACACACTGGCGGGCTTTGGGTTGCCGAATAGAGTTCTTGGCGTCAGAGCATATGCGCTCGTAAACCTTGCTGCTTGCCGCGTGCCGTTTGACGCTACGCGGCTTCTTCTTGCAAGCCAATCCAGAACGTGTTGCGATGCACAGTGGTGACCCCGCGCACTTCAATATCGAGTGCACCGGCGCTGCTAAGCTCCTGGTCGTTCATGAGTACCAGATTGGGCACAGCGCCGCGGAAACGAGTACTATACGCGGCGATAGCGGCAGCGATCTTCGTGCCTACAGCGATCTTGGGATTGTCGTCGTACCACATCAAGAAGAGCGGTTGTTTGGGCATGGCTGTGTCCCTTCAGTTTCCTTTGGCGCAGCGAATAGTTGCCAGGTACCGGCGAGGAGATTCTGGGCGATGGTATAGCGCTGGCCGTTGAAGCAACAGACACGAAAGTAGCGTCGGGCCGCCTGACCAAACCAGCCCGCTTCCTCCCAGCTTCGCTCGACGCGCTGCACACGATGCTCGGCGCCGGCGTACATAAACCGCGCCGGCAAATACCCATACTGCAACCGCAACATCGTTAGCGGCGCTGCTTGTTGGCCAGTAAAATGCCCGAATTGGGCCACCCAGCGCGACCACGGATGGATCCGGCTCGTCAGTGCGCTCATTGCCTCGCCCTCCTCAACAGCCTCTTTCGAAATGGAACGTGTGTTCTTTAGTATAATAGAACGTACGTTCTTCGTCAAGCTGCAAATAGCTTGCGAGGTGTGCTATGCTGAAGTAAGCGCCATTCGGCAATCCGGCGCTGCGGCGAGGAGATCATGGATTTTGCAGCTGAGGTAGCTTTTCCTGAACGTGAGCGGCTTGTGAAGCTTTATCGCGAGCAGATTGGCGCGTACAAAAGTGTAAATGCCGAGTTGGCCGATCTTGAATGGACGCTGGCCGATGTCGAGCGCCAGATCGGATCATTGCGCGAGCAAAGCGATGCTGCCGGCGCTGCGGCGTCGGCCTGGCATTTGCGCGATCTTGAGCACTGGAAAAATGCCCTTGAAGAAGGTGTCCTGCAACGTATGTATCGGGCGGAAGCGCTTGCAACTGCAATTGCTCAACTGCACAACGAACTGGATCTTCAGGCCGCTCCTGAGGCCTAGCGCACTGAGCACCACGCGTGAGCCGCTGAGCGACTGAGCCGCGTGGCGCGCTACGCTCGCGTCGTCCTGAGGCATGCTCAATGGTGCTGCCCACGTCTATAAAGATCAGCTTAAGACCGACGAGTTATTCCGCGACCCATTCCCCGCTGGCGCCTCCGCGCTTCTCCGCTAGGCGAATATCGCTAATGCGCATCCCGCGATCAACGGCCTTACACATGTCGTAGATCGTCAGCGCAGCCACGCTTACCGCAGTTAACGCCTCGATCTCGACGCCGGTTTGCCCTCGTGTACGCACCGTTGCTTCGATTTCCAACGCATTCGTCGTTGCGTCGGGTGTGATCGTCACGCTCGTATGGGTGAGCAGCAGGGTGTGACACAGCGGGATGAGCTCGGGGGTGCGTTTTGCAGCCATAATCCCGGCGACCCGCGCTACCGCCAATACATCGCCCTTGGGTGTCGCGCCACTGACGATCAACTCCAGCGTTGCCGACTGCATCAACACCCGGCCGCGGGCAATTGCCTCACGCTGGCTGACTGGTTTTGCTCCAACATCGACCATATGCGCTCGCCCTTGATCATCAAGATGGGTTAAGGGTTGTTTTGTTGGGTCGCTCATAAGAAATTGCTCCAATATGGATTTATGCACAAATGCTATGGCACACAGATGTAGGCCGAAAAACGATGTTCGGCCCCACTTTTCACCACTTGACGCATAATTCGATTGTACCGCAGTTCGTCAGTCCAGAGTGTAAAATTGACATAAGACAAATTGGTCAGTGTTTTGCGTAAAATGACACCAAAAACGCTTGAAAACACCCACGGAGTGGTATATAATGGTGAACACTGTGGGGGAAAGTGGGGCAAAGTGGGGGAAGCGAACAGGCGTTTCATTTGAATCGGTTAACACGAAGGGTGTACGGTGTTTCTTGGGGAATTTGAGCACACGATTGATGACAAAGGCCGTGTGGCCATCCCAGCCCGGTTCCGCGAGGATCTGGGTGAAGGGTTGGTGCTGACCCGCGGCTTCGATCAGTGTTTGCAAGCTTTTCCCCGCCCGATCTGGCAAACCGTGAGCCAGCGGGTAAGCGCCCTCTCGATGGGTAGCGCCGATGCCCGTGCATTGCGCCGCCTCTTGTTCGCCGGCGCCGCGGAAGTCGAGATTGATCGACAGGGGCGCATCCTCATTCCACAGAACCTGCGGGAGTATGCCGGCTTAGCCGAGCAGGTGATCATCACCGGTATGGACACCTACTTCGAGCTCTGGTCGACGGAGCGCTGGAACGGCGTGCTGGAGCAGATCGGGGCGAGTGGCAGCAATATCGCCGAGCAATTAGCTGCATTGGGGATCTAGGATGGCTGAAACATCCTTTCAGCATATCCCGGTACTGCTCCATGAGGTAATTGCCGGACTCCAACCCCGCGTAGGCGGCGTCTACCTCGACGGTACGCTGGGCGGTGGTGGCCACACGCGGGCCATCCTCACGGCAGCCCATCCTGAGGGACGTTTGTTCGGGATCGATGCTGATCCGGCGGCACTCGCAGCAGCACAAGCACAACTAGCTGCGGCTGGGATCGCTGCCGAGCGTTACACACTCGTCCATGGGCGCTTCGGCGCGATGGCGGCGCTTGCTGCACAGCACGGCTTTGATCGTTTTGACGGCATCTTGCTTGATCTAGGCGTGTCGTCACATCAGTTCGATACGGCTGAGCGGGGCTTCAGCTTCAGTGCCGATGGCCCGCTGGATATGCGGCTTGACCCGACGCGCGGCGCTACTGCCGCCGATCTGGTGAATGAGCTTGCCGAGCAAGCGTTGGCCAATGTTATTTATCGCTATGGCGAGGAACGCATGTCGCGCCGGATCGCGCGCCAGATTGTTGAGCGGCGCCGGGAGCGGCCCTTTACCCGCACGGCGGATCTGGCCGCAGTTGTGGCCCGAGCGGCCGGACGCGGCGGGCGCGATCGGATCCATCCGGCTACGCGGACGTTTCAGGCCCTGCGAATCGCGGTTAACAATGAGTTGGAGCAGCTTGAAGCGGCATTGCCGCAGGCGCTTGATCTGCTTGCCCCTGGCGGGCGGATGGCCGTGATCAGCTTCCACTCGCTGGAAGATCGCATTGTTAAGCTCTTTTTTCGTGCCGAGTCGGGGTATGGCGGCAGCGCCAATGAGCGCCCGGTGCGGCTGACGATTATTACGCGGAAGCCGCTTGAAGCCGGTGAGGCGGAAGTGTCGGTTAATCCACGGGCACGAAGCGCAAAGCTGCGGATTGCAGAACTGAGAACTGAGAACTGAGAACGGAGTTCGCCGATGGCCGTCAATACACAACGCAACTCTTTCATTCAGCAGGCGCGCACGCGGCGGCTTGATCTGCCGCAATATTTACGCCTGGACGGCTCGCGCTATCTCCTGGGGTTGGTGGTTATTCTCTGCCTGATGAGTTTGATCGTGCTGGCGCAGACCGGTGTGGTTGCCACCAAAGGCTATGCAATTGTTGAGTTGGAAGCCCGGAAAACCGTGCTTCAACGCGAATATGCGCAGCTTCAAGTGCGCCACGCCCGCGCTCAGGCGCTCGATCATGTTGAGCGTCGCGCTGAGCAGATCGGGCTGCGGTCACGCAACGTCGAGCAGGTGCGCTATATCGAAGTGCCCGAACTGATCGACAGGCCTGACCTAGAGGCAAGCCCTTAGGGAAGGCAAAATGCAAAGCGCAAAGCGCAACTCCCGTAGAGAAGGCAACAGGTAATACGCAAAACGCAATGGCCACACGAACCACAACAACACAATCTGCCTCAACGACGCCGGCTGCACAGCCGGTGTGGGTGCGTCTAGCGCGCTGGCGAATCAACCTGTTGCTGTTGCTTTGCTTGCTGCTGGTGGCCCGCGTAGTGGTGCGTCTGGGCGATGTGCAGGTGCTGCGCGGCGAAGAGTTTAGCGCGCTGGCGCGGGCCGAATTTGATAAAGAGTTGCCGATCCAGCAGCAGCGCGGCGTGATCACCGATCGGCTCGGCAATGTGCTGGCCATGGATGTTGATCGTCAGAGCCTCTGGGTCATTCCACGGTTTATCAATCCAGACCGGGCGCCGCGCCTGGCGACGACGATCGCAACCCTGGTGGGAACCGATCCGCAGGCGTTGCTGGCGTCGATGCTCAATAATGACGTGTACTGGACGCGCGTGGCGCGCTGGCTAGAGCCTGAGATGGCCGAGCAGATTGCAGGGCTTGAAGAGGCTGGCCTGCGGCTGGTCTATGAGACGCGCCGGATCTACCCACAGGGGATGTTCGCCGCCCAGATTGTGGGCGCGGTGAACCATAACCATGACGGGATCAGCGGGATCGAGGCCTTCTTTAATCCGCGCCTGAAAGGTGTCGAAGGCAGCCTGAGCGCCGAGTTCGACCCGAACAACAATCCGATTGCGATTGCGCCCTCGCGCTCGGTGCCGCCGCTCGATGGGGTGAACATTACGCTCACGATCGATCCATTGGTGCAGTATGTGATCGAGCGCGAATTGACTGAAGCGGTCGAACGACATAACGCCGACGGCGGCTCGATTGTCGTGGTCGATCCGCGTACCGGCGCGATCCGCGGCATGGCCAGTTGGCCGCTCTTTGATCCGAATAATTACACGCAGTACCCGGAAGAGGTGTATGCGCGCAATCCGGCGATCACCGACCTATATGAACCCGGCAGCACCTTCAAGATTATCACGGTGGCGGCAGGCTTGCAGAGCCGGGCGTATACGGCCGAGACGCAGGTGAATGATACTGGCACGATCTTCCGTTACGGCTATTCGCTAAAGAACTGGAATGCCGGCGCCAACGGGATGCTGAACTCGGATCGGGTGCTCTACTATTCCAGCAATGTCGGTGCGTTGCAACTGAATGAACTCACCGGGCCGGAGGCATTCTACAGCCAGTTGGCTGCGTTTGGCTTTGGGCGGCCCACTGGCGTGGAGTTGGCTGGCGAAGAAGGCGGCATTGTGAATGCCTGGGGCGGCCCGGCTTATAACGACCTGACCTTCCTGACCAATGCCTACGGCCAGGGCATTTCGGCCACGCCGCTGCAGATGGTGCAGGCAATGGCCGCCGTGGCTAATAACGGCGTGATGATGCGGCCCTACATCGTCGAGCGGATCTGCGAAGACGAAGGCGAGCGCTGCACCGACACGCAGCCGGTCGAGGCCGGCCGCCCGCTTGAGCCGGGCGTGGCCTGGACGGTGCGGCGGATGTTGGTCAATTCGGCCAACCACTATGCACCGGTGGTGTGGGGGCCGCGCACCGGCAGTTATGCCGATCAGTGGCTCGTACCGGGTTATCAGGTGGGCGCAAAAACCGGTACTTCGTCGATCCCATTGCCCGGCGGCGGCTACGACCCAAGCTACACAATCGGTTCGGTGCTGGGCTTTGCGCCGGCGGAAGATGCGCGCTATGCCGTGCTGGTGAAGATCGACCGACCAAAAGATGATATCTGGGGCGTCGCAACTGCGATCCCGGTGTTCTATAACATTATCGATCAACTCATGCGCTACGAACGCATTCCGCCTGATCTGGCTCTGTTTAGCCTGGGGCAAACGCCATGAGCAGGCAACACGCAACAGGCAACAGGCAACATGCGCATCAGGTCGGTTTCAGCTCCGGGATGCCTGTCATGCTCGGTAGGAAAACGAAGGATGCTATAATTGCCCTCGATTGTCCCGCTTGGGGATTAGGAGGGCCGTGTGTTGCAACTATTGCATGTACTCTGCGGGGTGCAGCCGCCAATGACGCGGGCGCTGCCGCATCTGCCGCCGGAATGGCAGAACGTGGCGTTCAGCGAAGCGGTGACCGACTCACGCGAGGTAGAGCCGGAGACGCTCTTTATTGCGCTGAGCGGCGAGCGCACCGATGGACATATTTTTCTGCGCGATGTGATTGCACGCGGTGCGCGCGGGGCGCTTGTCGCTCGCGAATGGACGGAACGTGCCCAGGAAACCCTCGCCGCAAGCGAGCGGCCCTGGGCGATCATCGACCCGTCCACGGGTGCGGGCCTGGAAACAGCGCCCCCCGCTGCGTGTCTACTCATCGCCGTAGACGACCCGCTGATGGCTATTCAGCGTCTGGCCGTCTACCATCGGAGCCAACTCACACTGACCGTTGTTGGTATCACCGGTAGTGTGGGTAAAACCTCGACAAAAGAGGTTACGGCGGCTGTGTTGAGCCGCCGGTTTCGAACCTTAAAAAGTAAACGCAGTTTTAATAGTGAAGTAACCCTCCCGACTTCCCTGCTCCGGATTACGCCCGACCACGAGGTCGCCGTACTTGAGATGGGCATGTGGGCGCCGGGCGAGATCCGCTTTTTGGCGCAGCTCGCGCGGCCCCAGGTCGGGATGGTAACCAATGTTGGACCGAGCCATTTGGAACGTCTGGGCAGTATTGATAGGATTATGCATGCCAAAGCCGAGTTGCCTGAATCGCTTCCGGCTGATGGCTGGTGTATTTTGAACGCCGACGACCCGCGCGTGGCGGCAATGGCGCAACGGACGGCGGCGCAGGTGCTGACGTACGGCACTGGCCCGCACGCCGATCTCTGGGCTGATGCAATCACAACGTATGGGTTGGACGGGATCGGTTTGCGCATGCATTATGCCGGCGCAAGCGTCGATCTACGTCTGCCGCTGATCGGGCGGCATAGCGTCTATCTGGCGCTTTCCGCCGCTGCTTGTGGCCTCGCGTTGGGGATGGATTGGGCGGCGATTGCTGAAGGGCTCGCCGACTCGGACGCGCAACCCCGGCTACGTGTGCTGCCGGGGATTCGGCAGACAACCTTGATCGATGACAGTTATAATGCTGCACCGATTTCGGTGTGCGCTGCGCTCGATCTGCTTGCCGACCTCGACGGAAGACGGATAGCAGTGTTAGGTGATATGCTAGAGTTAGGTGCGGCGGAAGAAGCGAGCCATCGTGAGGTGGGTCGGTATGCCGCACAGTTCGTACAGGTGCTGGTAACGGTAGGTGAGCGGTCACGCTGGATCGCCGAGGCGGCGCAGGCCGCTGGGATGTCTGCCGCAGCGATTAGCGCTGTTGCGAACCAGACGCAGGCTGTTGATGCGCTCAGCAAACTGCTTGAGCCGGGTGACATTGTGCTTGTGAAGGGGTCGCGCGGGATGGAATTGGAGCGCATGGTCGCGGCCCTGCACCAACAGTCTGGGGAGGAGAGCTAGTGGACGTTCTACGCGCGGTTCTCGTGCAAGATATGGCGCGTGCCCTGTTGATGGCCGCTGCTGCTTTTGCGCTGACGCTCCTGGTCGGCGCCTGGTGGTTGCGCTTCGCCCGCGCACACAAACTCGGCAAGCAGATCCGAGTCGATGGGCCACAAAGCCATCTGACGAAGACCGGCACGCCGACGATGGGCGGAGTGATGATTGTCAGTACTGTGGTTATGCTGACGGTGCTGTTTAACCTGGTTGATCGTTGGTCGATGCTGTTGCCGCTGGCCGTTCTGCTCAGTTTTGCCGTTCTGGGCGGGATTGACGATTGGTTGTCGCTCACAAAGTCGAAATCGAAGACGTATGGCTTCACTGTCCGTTACAAGTTCTGGCTGATGATGGCAATTGCCTTGATTGCCAGCCTGGCGCTCTATCTGCCCCGGCCGTTTGGGCTGGAGCACGCGGGCCTGGTGCAGATCCCCTTTGTGGGCGAGCGGGATATTGGGGTCTGGTTCATTCCCATCGCAACCCTGATCATTGTGTTTATTTCGAACGCGGTGAACATCACCGATGGCCTCGACAGCCTGGCCGGCTGGAACCTGACCCTCGCTTTTGCGGCTTATGGGGTGATGACGTTCCTCGCGGAGCCGCGCCTGACCAACCTGATGGCGTTTTGCTTCACGCTTGTGGGCGCCTGTGCCGCCTTCCTCTGGTACAACGCCCATCCGGCGCAGGTCTTTATGGGCGATCTTGGTTCGCTCGCCCTGGGCGCAACGCTCGCAATCGTGGCGCTTCAGTCGCAGCAGTGGCTGTTACTCTCGGTGGTCGGGGTCGTCTTTATTGTTGAAGCGTGCTCGAGCATGCTGCAAACCGGCTATTTTAAGTGGACGAAGCGGCGCTACGGTGAGGGGCGTCGGATCTTCAAGATGGCGCCATTGCACCATCATTTTGAGTTGCTTGGCTGGAGCCAGGTACAAGTGACCCAACGCTTTGTGCTGATCGGCGCTGTGGCGGCGATGATCGGCATTTCGCTGGCAATTACCTTTGCCGCCCCCGCCCCATCGCAGCAGCGGACGATTGAGACGCCAACAACGAACTTAATCGTTGAGAATACGCCGTAGCTGGTTGAATAGTTTGTCAATACACGGCCTTCGATCATGATGCAATTACGCGGTAAGCACGTCCTGGTGATGGGCCTGGGTGTTCACGGCGGTGGTCTGGGAGTTGCCCGCTGGCTCCTCGGCCAGGGGGCCGTTGTCACCGTCACCGATACCGCTCACCCCGCCGCCCTCGCCGCCTCGGTTGAACGCCTCGACGCCGCTGCCGCCGCCCACGGCGCTACAGTGCGCTATACCCTCGGCGAACATCGCCCTGCCGACTTCACCAGTTGCACGATGGTGGTTGTGAACCCAGCCGTTCGCCCCGACTCGCCCTGGCTGGCGCTGGCGGAACAGGCCGGCGCGGCGATCGAGACCGAGATGACGCTCTTCTTCCGCGTCTGCCCCGGCCCCATCCTCGGTGTTACCGGCACCAAGGGCAAAACGACAAGTACGCTGCTGCTCGCCGCCATGCTCCGTGAACGCTTTCCGCATACGGTAGCCGCCGGTAATCTGCGCATTTCCGCGCTCGAAGCGCTTGAGCAGTTGAGCGCCGCTACACCGGTTGTGCTGGAGTTGAGCAGTTTCCAACTGGAACGGCTCGGGCGGGTGGGCCTCAGCCCGCGCTACGCCCTGATGACGAACCTCTCGGCCGACCATCTGAACTGGCACGGCGGCATGGCGGCCTACGCTAACGCGAAATGGCAGATTGTCGCTCACCAGGGCGCCGACGGCATTGCGGTGCTGCCGTACGAACTAGCCGGCGCAGCTGAAGGACACTGGGCCACGCTGCCCTACGCCGGACGGCGAATGACCTTCAGCCCTGACCACCCGGCGGCTGACGCGACAATCGATGCCGCCGGCATCTTCCGGCTGCATGGCGCACCATTACTCCACCCCAACGACCTGCGCCTCCCCGGCGCGCATAATCGGGCCAATGCGCTTGGCGCAGCGGCACTGGCGTACAGCTTCGGGGTAGACGCCGACGCGATCGGCGCTGCGGTACGCGGCTTTGCCGGGGTTGAGCACCGGCTCGAACTGGTGCGCGAGTTGCAGGGCGTACGCTACGTAAACGACACCACGGCGACCAACCCAGCGGCGACCCTGGCCGCCCTGGCGGCGATCGACACCCCGCTTGTGCTGATCGCCGGCGGCGCCGATAAAGAACTCGATTTCAGCGCCCTCGGCCCGGCGATCCAACGCCGCGTCAAAGCGCTGGTGCTGCTGGACGGCACCGCCACGGCGCGGCTGGCTGATGCGGTTCAGGGCGTAGGGAAGCCTCGTGACGCACCCCTACGCCCACCGATCCTCGGGCCGTACAGCGATTTTACGGCGGCGATTGCGGCGGCGCAGGCCGCTGCTGACGTAGGCGATACGGTACTACTTTCGCCCGGATGCGCCAGTTTTGGAATGTTTCGGAATGAATTTCAGCGTGGCGAAGAGTTTCGCCGGATTGTGCAGGCGTTATGACCCAGCGGCCCGACAACCGAAATGATATTGATGAGGTGCTCCAGCGGATGGAGCGCGAGTTTGGGTCGCGTCAATCCGGCGACGGTAACGGCCAACCGGAAGGGTCGCCGTACGGTGCGCCGCCACCATACGGGGCACCGCCTCAGCCGCCGGTGGCGCCGCAACGGCGGATCTCAGCAGCGATCGTGCTGGTCTGGATCATCGGAATCATCTATGTGATCAGCGGGTTCTTGAGCGGCAGCATTGCCCAGCCATCGTTGCCGGTGCTGGTACTGATGGGCGCCAAGGTGAACAGCCTAATTGCAGCGGGCGAGTACTGGCGTTTGCTTACGGCGACGCTGTTGCACGCCAGCCTGATCCACATCTTCTTCAACGGCTTTGCGCTGTATGCGCTGGGGCCGGAAACGGAACGCATTTACGGCACCCGCCGCTTTCTGGCGCTCTACTGGCTAGCCGGCCTCGGCGGCAGTATCGCCTCATTCGCGCTCTCATCGGCGCCGGCTGTCGGCGCAAGCGGTGCAATCTTCGGCTTGATCGGCGGATTGGGTGTGTTCTACTACCTCAATCGGCAGGTCCTGGGCCAGTTTGGGCAGGCGCAACTGCGCGGCATGCTGGCGATTGCCGGGATCAACCTGCTGATCGGCTTTGCGGCGCAGGGCACGATCGACAACTGGGGCCATCTGGGCGGCCTCGTCGGGGGCGCCCTGGCGGGGATGGCCCTGGCGCCGCGCCTGGAAGTGGCCGGCCAGATCTACCCGCCGGTATTGCGGCGGCAGTTTCCGCCGAACGGATGGGCCGCAGCCGGAGCGATCCTGGCCGGAATGATCGTGCTGGCGGTTTTGCTTCCGCCTGCGTAGCCCAAGAACCGCGAACCAAGCATGGGACACCGCTCGGGCTGGGCTTTTCAGGAAGTGCTTTCGAACGGTGCGCATAGCACCAGCAAGCTACTTGCCTCAGTGCCTCGGTGGTGCTCAGTGCTACAGTGAGTGATGGAGGTACCGTGACCGAACGCACCCACAAACCCGACTATCTACTCCTCGCCATCGTGGGCGCTTTAACGGCTCTCGGATTGGTGATGGTGTACAGCGCAAGTTTTGTTGAAGCATATACGAACCACGCCAATCAGCACTATTATGTACTCCGCCAATTAATCGGCACCATAATCGGCGTGCTTGGCCTGCTGATTGCCCAGCGGATCGACTATCGTTTCTGGCGCACCTATTCCGTGCATATTATGGGCCTGGCCCTGCTGCTGCTCTTCCTGGTGCTGATCTTACCGGCATCAATGACTGAAGTAAATGAATCCCGCTCTTGGATCCGCTTCGGCAGTGGTGTGTTCGGCCTCTTCAGTATCCAACCCGCCGAAGTGGCTAAACTGGCGATGATCATCTACTTCGCCGACTGGCTTTCGCGGCGCAGCGCAAAACTGGGCAATGTCACCTATGGCCTGGTGCCCTTCGCGGTGATGCTCGGCCTGGTTTGCGGCCTAGTGATGCTCCAGCCCGACCTGGGAACAACCGTGGTGATTGTGCTGATCGGCGGGGTGATCTACTTCGCCGCCGGGGCGAACCTCTGGCATATTTTCGGCGCAGCAGGGTTGGGCGCGGCGGCCTTCTGGCTGCTGGTGAATGTGATGGGTTGGCGGAATTATCGGATCGAGGCTTTTCGCGATCCGTGGAAATATTACGACTCGTTTGGTTACCAGCCGATCCACGCGCTCTATGCTTTGGGCAGCGGCGGTGTGTTCGGGATGGGACTCGGCCAGGGTCGACAGAAGTTTCAGTGGTTGCCGCAGGCCTACACCGACACGATTTATGCCATTATCGGTGAAGAACTCGGCCTGATCGGGGCGCTGGCGGTGCTGGTCGCCTTTGCGATGATCGCCTATCGCGGTTATCGGATCGCCGGGCGCGCGCCCAACCCGTTCGCAGCACTGGTTGCTGTCGGGATTACCTCCTGGATCACCTTACAGGCGCTGATCAATATCGCCGTCACAACGTCGCTCATTCCGTTTACCGGGTTAACGTTGCCATTCCTTTCCTACGGCAGTACGTCGCTGATTACCTGTCTGATCGGGATAGGCATTCTGCTGAATATCTCGCGGCATATGCACAGCCGCGCTCCTGTGGAGATTACTGATGCCCCGAGTCTTCGACGTGCCCCAACCTTCGCCTTCGCCAACCTTGCTGGTTTGCGGCGGGGGAACTGGCGGTCACGTCTACCCAGCGCTGGCGGTCGCAAGCGCTATCATCGACGTTGAGCCGACCGACGCCGGCGTGGCGCCAACAGTGATGTATGTGGGGAGTATAGGCGGTATGGAAGAGCGGATCGTCGCCAACGAAAGCAATCTGTCGTTTCGGGCGTTGCCGGCGGCGCCCCTGCGCGGGCGGGGCCTGTTTGGCGCCTTGCGCGGGTTGGGCGTAACGCTGGCAGGGGTTTGGGCGGCGCTGGCGCTTTTGCGCGAGTTGCGCCCGGCGGCGGTCCTCGGCACCGGCGGGTACGTCTGTGTCCCGCTCTTCCTGGCCGCACGCATCGCTCGCGTGCCGACACTGATCTACCTGCCCGATGTTGTGCCGGGCCTGGCAGTGCGCTTCCTGGCGCGGATTGCCAACCTTACTGCGGTGAATGTCGAAGCTGCGCTGCCGAACCTCTTCGGGCGGCGGCGCACCTCAGCAATCGTAACCGGCTATCCGGTGCGGGCCGAACTGTTCGACCTCGATCAGGCGGCTTGTCGTCAGGCATTCGGCCTGGCGGCGGAGCTTCCGGTGCTTGTAGTATACGGCGGCAGTCGCGGTGCGCGAAGTGTGAATCAGGCCATCGCCGCCCTGCTGCCCGAACTGCTCCGCGAAGCACAAATTATTCACGTCTGCGGCCATGATGGCGATGCTACCTGGCTGCGTGAAGCGGCTGCGCAATTGCCCGCTGAACTGCAAGCGCGCTATAAGTTGTATGAATACCTCGCGAGCGCGGGACAGAGGGACAAGGGGACCAGGGAACAAGGAGAGCCTTTCCTTACCGGGTCAGCAGGTCACCTAGTCACCGTGTCAATGCCGGCGGCGTTCGGTGCGGCCGACCTGGCGGTTTGTCGGAGCGGTGCGTCGACGCTGGCCGAATTGCCGGCGGCGGGGTTGCCGGCGGTGCTGGTACCGTATCCATATGTACACCAGGATGAAAACGCCGACTACCTGGTAGGGCGCGGGGCGGCGGTGAAAGTAGCCGATGCCCAAATGATCGGCGGCGGGCGTCCGCAGGATGGCGCGCTTTATCAGGCCATTATCCGGTTGCTACACAACGAACACGAGCGACGAAACATGGTGGAGCAGAGTCGGGCGCTGGCCCGGCCGGATGCGGCCCGGCATCTGGCCCAGGCGTTGCTCGGCCTGGCCGCAAGGAGTACCTAAGCGTTATGAACCCCGTAGTAGCACAATCGGCGACCGCATCACTTGCCGCGCCCCTTGCCCAGGTGGAAGGCGGCGCCGTCACCCTGACGGTTCAGGGCCTGGCGTTGCTGATCCTTTTTGTCGGCCTTGGCGCTTACCTTGGCTATATGCGGGGGGTGCGTGCGCTACTCACCGTGGCGCTTGGTACAACCCTGGCCTACCTGCTGACGGTGCGCGGCGGCGAAGAGGTTTTTGGTGTCTTTAATCGCGTCTGGTCAAATCTGCCGCGCTTTGCCGGGATCGCGCTGAATCGGCCTGATTGGACGGCGATTACCTGGGATCCGCTAATTGGGACCTTTATTGGTCAGTCGTTGGCAGTGCGGGTGATCGTTTTTGTTGGCATTTTGATCCTCTCCTTCGTTTTGAATAAAGTGCCGAAGTGGTATTCCAAGGACGCGGCCGGCCACGAGCCGCTCGCGAAGCCGCTCGGGTTGTTGGCCGGCGGCATCATCGCGCTGCTCTGGACGAACGCCGCCGTCGTCTTCTACCAGATTGCTGAGGCGGGCGGGACATTTTTCAGCGGCATCCTGGGCAATATACTGCGTGCGCTCCCCGATCTCGGGATCTTCATTCTGGTTCCCGTGGGGTTGCTCTTCGGCGTGCTGGCCCTGGTTGTGCTGCTGCGGCTCCAGTATCTCGTAACGGTGCCGCCGGCGCCGCAAAAGAAGTAATGCCACGTCACTACCACATTGTCGGGATTGCCGGCGCCGGGATGAGCGCCACTGCTAACCTGTTGCTCGATCAGGGCTACACGGTGAGCGGTTCCGATCCGGGCGCCAATCGGCTCACCGCCGCGCTTGCCGCACGCGGGGCGCAGATCTTTGCGGGCCACAGCCCGGATTATGTGCGCGGCGCCGACGTGGTTCTTGCTACGTCGGCCGTCGGCATGGCGCACCCGGAACTGGCTGCTGCGCAGGCGTTGGGCATTTTGGTGCAGCGGCGGGCCGATCTCTGGCGCGTCTGGAGTGCCGAACGTCCGGTAGTGGCCGTTGCAGGCAGCCACGGCAAAACTACCACCAGCGCGATGATCGCCGTGGCCCTGCGTAGCGCAGGTGTGCCGGTCGGCTACCTGATCGGCTCGGAAGTGCCCGACCTCGGCGGGAATGCGGCCTGGGGCGATCCGACCGCGCCGCTGGTGATCGAGGCCGACGAGTACGAACGCACCTTTCTCGCACTTACGCCGGATGTTGCGGTCATTACCAATGTCGAATGGGAACATCCCGATATTTACCCGACGGCGGAGGACTATAGCGCCGCCTTTGCTCAATTTGCCGCCCAGACCGTCAATCAACGCCGGATCGTGCTTTGCCATGACGACCCTGGCGCAACGGCGCTCGGTCTTGCTGAGGCCATGATCTATGGCATTGAGGAGCAACTCGCCCGCGACCCGGTGAGTTGTCGCCTGGCCCCGCTCGATTGGGCGGCCAGCGGGCTTACGTCAACACCGGATGGCAGCACACAGTTCGATATCTGGCGTTATGACCGGCGGCGCTTCGCCAGCCGGATCGTGGGGACGCAAGAACTGGCGTTGCCCGGTGCGCATAATGTGCGCAATGCCCTTGCCGCTCTGGCCGTCGTCAATCTGCTCGGCGCCGATCTGCCGGCGGCATCCGCAGCCCTAGCTCACTTTCGCGGTACGGCGCGGCGCTTTGAGATCAAGGGCGAGGTCGGTGGGGTAACGGTAATCGACGACTACGCGCACCATCCTACCGAGGTGCGGGCCACGTTAAGGGCGGCTCGCCAGCGTTACGCCGGGCGGCGGATCGTGGCTTACGTGCAACCGCACACCTTTAGCCGCACCACGGCGCTGCTGGAACAGTGGGCTGATGCGGGCACCGACGCTGACGTTTTGCTGGTAGGCGATGTATACGCCGCACGCGAAACCGGTGATCCTGCGGCGCTGGCGCGCACACTTGTCGCCACGCTGCAAACAAGCCACGGCGATGTCCGCCATACCGGCGACATTGCCGCTTCTACCGAAGCTGTGTTGGCGCTACTCCAATCCGGCGACGTCCTGCTCACCATGGGTGCCGGCGACGGGTACCTGGTCGGCGAGGCCATCCTTACACACGACTGAGCATTTTGAAGAGATAGCCGTCAGGCCGAAGCATCAGCGCAGTTGATGCTTCGGCCTGACGCAAAAATCCATGCAACCACCTGCACTCCCAATCGAACTCATCGCCGATGAGCCACTGGCCCGCCACACAACCTGGCGGATCGGCGGCCCAGCGCGCTACTACGGCGAGGTGCGTAGCGTCGATGCCGCCCGCGATCTGGCCGGCTGGGCGGCAGCACAGCGCCTGCCGCTGATCTGGGTTGGCGGCGGTACGAACCTACTCGCACTTGATACAGGGTTCGCGGGTGTGGTGGCGCGTTACCAGGCGCAGACGTGGCATCTCGCAGAGCATGGCAATGATGCCTTGCTGCACATCGACGCCGGCGCGCCAATGGCCGGCACGGCGCGGCGGATCGGCGCGCTGGGTTGGCGGGGGTTAACCTGGGCCGAAGGGGTGCCCGGCACGATCGGTGGGGCGGTGTTCGGGAACGCAGGTTGCTATGGGGGTGATATCGCCGGTTTGTTAGCGCAGGTAACGGTGCTGACCAACGGTGTGGTCGAAGAGTGGCCCGCTAGCCGAATGAGCTACGGCTATCGCACCAGCGCCCTGAAGGAAAGCGTGGCCCAGGGCGAGGTTTCACCGCCGCTCATCCTTGCGGCTACATTACGCCTCACGCACGCCGACCCGGCTGTGCTCCAGGCCGAGATGGCGCGGATCGCTACCGAGCGCAAAGGCAAAACACCCTGGGGCAGTTCGTGCGGCAGCGTTTTTAAGAACCCGCCCGGTGAAAGCGCTGGACGCCTGATTGAAGCCGCCGGACTCAAAGGAAGGCGCGTCGGCGGCGCCGAGATTAGCCCCAGACACGCCAACTACATCGTTAACGTGGACAGTGCAACCAGCAACGACGTACTGGCCCTGATCGCTATTGCGCGTGAAACCGTACTGCATCAGTTTGGAGTGGAGTTGGAATTGGAGGTGCGGGTTGTGTCATCCAGCGAATAGATAGTGCCGCCCAAGGCGGCGGGGCGGCGGGCGGATGGCGTTGTAGCGTTGTAGGGGCAGCCCCATGTGGCTGTCCGCATGGGCGACCACGAGGGTCACCCGTACGGCGGGGCGGCGGGCGGCGGGGCGGCGGGCGGATGGCGGTTCGTCCGTACGGCAGATAATCAGGAAAATATTATGGCGAAGCAAACAATTGCAGTTTTATTTGGCGGTCAGAGCGGCGAACACGAAGTCTCGCTCGTGTCGGCGCAGGCCGTGCTCGCCGCGCTCGACCCGGCAAAATATAATGTACTGCCTGTAGGCATCGCCAAAGATGGCCGCTGGCAGATTGGCCCGCAGGCGATGAGCGCGCTTCTGGCAGCGGCTGACCCGCAGAAGTTGCCCAGTAGCGCCGGCGAAGCGGACGAATCCATAGATTACGCAGCTTTCGCAGAACAAGCGCGGCCTGATACGGAGGAGCGCTCTGTAGCGCACATCCTCCCGCCGGGGGTAGATGTGGTCTTCCCGGTGCTCCACGGCCCCTTCGGCGAGGACGGCACGATCCAGGGCTTGCTGGAATTGGCCGGCGTGCCGTACGTCGGCTGTGGAGTAGCCGCCAGCGCAGTAGGGATGGACAAGGCGCTGATGAAGGCCGCCTTCGCCGCCGTCGGTCTGCCGCTCTTGCCCTGGATGCTCGTTCGGCGCGCCGATCTTGCGCGTGACGCCGAGGGTGTCTACGCCCAGGTCGAGGCCGCTTTGCAGTATCCCGTTTTTGTGAAGCCGGCCAATATGGGCAGCAGCGTCGGCGTGAACAAAGCCAATGATCGCGCTGAGTTGGTTATGGCGCTTGCCGAAGCCGCCGGCTACGACCGGCGCATCGTGATCGAGCAGGGCATCCCCGCCCGCGAGATCGAGATCAGCGTGCTCGGCAACGATACGCCAACCGCCAGCCTTCCCGGTGAAGTTGTGCCCTCCGGCGAGTGGTACGACTACGCGGCCAAGTATCTCGACGGCACATCACAAATGTTCATTCCAGCGCCAATCGATGTGGAACTCGCCGAAAAAGTGCACGCTCTCGCCTTGCGCGCCTTCCTGGCGATCGACGGCGCCGGCCTGGCGCGGGTGGACTTTCTGCTCCACAAAGAAACGGGCGAACTCTGGCTC
>JBBRUG010000052.1:0-22894 GCA_038247995.1 Chloroflexales bacterium
ATGATGTACAGCGCGAGTTGGTGACGCAAGTTGTGGCGCCGGTGCGCTGGGTAGGTTCGGTACAGCGGATGCTCGCCGACGGGATTACTACCTTTGTTGAACTTGGCCCCGGCAAAGTCCTTACTGGCCTTGTACGACGCATCGCACCCCAGGCGCGGCTGGTAAATGTGCAACGTGCGGAAGATGTGCGGGCGTTACTGGCAGAGAGCAGTTAATGGTATTGGACAATCAGGTTGCAGTTGTAACGGGTGCATCGCGGGGCATTGGGCGAGCTGTGGCAATCGAATTAGCCCAGCTTGGCGCCCGCATCCTGGTGAACTATCAGCACAACGCTGCTGCTGCCGAGACAGTGGTGCAACAGATTGTCGCTGCGGGTGGTGAGGCCCTGGCGTTTGCGGCCAATGTCGGCGATGAAAGAGCAGTTCAACAGATGATCGAGGCGGCCTTGGAACGCTGGGGCCGCCTCGATGTATTAGTGAACAATGCGGGGGTTACCGCCGATGCGCCGTTGTTACGCCTGAAACCTGAACAGTGGCAACATGTGATCGAGACCGATCTAACGAGCGTATTTTTTGCCTGTCGGGCGGCAGTTCCAGCAATGCGCGCGCAGCGCTATGGCCGGATCATCAACATGGGTTCGCTTGCAGGCCTGGCCGGCAATGTTGGGCAGGCGAACTATGCAGCGGCGAAAGCCGGGTTGGTGGGCTTCAGCCGTGCTCTGGCGCGCGAGGTGGCCGGTGATCAAATTACGGTGAATGTCGTGGCGCCGGGGTATATTGATACCGATCTTGTGGAGAGTATCGCTCCGGCATTGCGTGCGTCGGCGCTGGAAACAATTGCGCTGGGGCGGTTCGGCACACCTGAGGAAGTCTCGGCGGCGGTGGCGTTTCTGGCCTCCTCACGGGCATCGTATATTACCGGCCACGTACTGACGATTGATGGCGGGTGGGTGATGCCGTGATCGGGCAGGATTCAGCATTCAGGACTCAGGATTCAGAGGATTCAGCTGGTACGACCGAAATAGTGTTTCATCAGGCATCAGTGAGGCGCGACATTACGAGGTTTGCAGCATGGATTTTACGGGCCAGGTAGCGATTGTGACCGGCGGTTCGCGCGGAGTGGGCCGCGCTGTAGTACACGACCTTGTGCGGCGCGGCGCTCGGGTGGTGTTCGGCTACCACACCCGGGTTGAGGCAGCCGAAGCAACCCTGGCCTGTGTCCGTGAATTCGACGGTGAAGCAATCGCTCTGCCCGGCGATGTGGCTGAGGTAACCACAGCCCAGGCTCTGGTAGGCACCGCGATTGAACGCTGGGGCAAACTAGACGTGCTGGTGAACTGTGCAGGATGGGCGGGTTACGGGCCGATTGAGACGATGACTACTGAGCACTGGCGGCGCACGCTCGCGGTGAATCTGACCGGCACGTATAATACCTGCCGTGCTGCGCTGCGCCCGATGATGCAGCGCCGATATGGCCGGATCGTCAATCTGTCGGCGCTACATGGCCGCGGCGGATTTCCTGGCCAGACCGATTATTCAGCCGCCACCGCGGGGGTGCTTGGTTTTACGCGAGCGACAGCGCGTGAAGTGGCCAGTTGGAATATCACCGTGAACGCGGTTGCGCCTGGGTTGGTTGATACAGAACTGCTGGAAGCGACGCCACCGGAAGTGCGGAACTGGAGCGAGCAAATCATTGCGATGCGGCGCTCCGGCCAACCTGAAGAGGTGGCAGCGGCAGTCGTCTTTCTGGCCTCACCCCTGGCTTCGTATATCACCGGGCACACGCTCGCCGTCGATGGCGGCTGGACGATGTGCTGAGTGGACAGAAGTCAGGACTCAAAATTCTGAATTCAGGAGTTCGGATCCTGTGGTGGAGGTTAGATCCTGCGCTTAAAAATACCAACAGGGAGGGTAATAGTACCCTCCCTGTTGCCTACCCGACTTCCTGTGCGGAATTGGCCTCAAGCTTACAACACTCCCCGATCGAGCTTCTTCCCAGCCTACTTCATCCTGGCGAACCTTAGACTGCTCAACATTTAGTAGATCTACCATTGGTAGGTTCTCCTATGTCAGCTGTTGTCTTTAGGTATAGCTCCATGCTTACGTAGGGCTATTTGTTCCCCGTACGCTGTGAGCTTTGCCTTGGAGGCAACCTTTGCACTCGCAGAGCATCCGATCGCTCATCAGCGATCTGGCGCTTGTCTGTTAGTCTTCCTGGCGATGACATCCAATGTCGGCCATTTCCCCTAACGTACGCCTTTTTGCTTCGGATAGTGCCTTTTTATTTACACATCGAAGCAGGGCGCTTGTGGTCTAGCTGCACGTTTTCGGCTGTTCATGTGCTCTGGTAGAATGTTGTTCGCTTGAGGCTGTACCGCAATCATAGCACTCCAACGCTATACATGCAAGATGTTTATCGTACATTAACGATGATATCAGGAAGCTGCGCAGCCGGATTGGCGCACTCCGCATTACGATGCCGCATGTTGTGCCCAGAAATATTGTTCAAGGTGTAAAGGGTTTCGGGAGCGGTAGAACGGTAAAGTGGTAGAGCGCTTTGGCGCTTTATGGCTCTACCGCTTTATCGCTCGCTGCAATGCGTTCGGCAACGGCCTGTCCGGACAAGAGCACAAGCGGTATGCCGCCGCCGGGGTGGGTGCCGCCGCCGACGAAGTAGAGGTTCTTGATGCCTTTAGCACGCAGTGGTGGGCGTAGGAAGGCAGCGAAGGGGTTGTTGGAGGCCAGGCCGTAGATCGCGCCGCCTGCGGCGTTATAGTGCTGGGCAATCTCTGCCGGCGTCCAGATCTGCTCGTAGGTAATGTGTTGGCGTAAATCGGTCAGGCCCATGCGCTCAAGCTTAGCAAGCACCAGATCGCGGTAAGCTGCTTGCTCGCGCGGCCAGTTCACCCGATCGTTGAGCACAGGCGCATTTACGAGGACAAACAGGTTCATATGGCCGGGCGGGGCGTGCTGTGGGTCGCTTCGGCAGGTTGCGGCGACGTAGATCGTTGGGTCGACGGCGGGAACGCCTTTGTTGAAGATCGCAGCAAACTCGCGCGGGTAGTCGTCGCTGAAGAAGATTGTGTGGTGGCCAAGCTGCTCATAGATCCGATCGATGCCCAGGAAGAGCACAAAGCCGCTGCACGACGGTTCGAGGCGGCGCAGACGTTCAGCGGTACGCGCCTGGCTGGGCAGCAGGTGCGCGTACGCATAGCGCGGGTCGGCATTCACCACCACCTGGCCTGCGGGCAGGCAAGCGCCGTCGGCGAGGCGCACGCCAGTTGTTCTAGGACCGTCGAGCAGGATTTCGGCAACGGTAGCATTGGTACGAATCATCACGCCAAGTTCACCGGCCAAGCGTTCCAGGGCGCGGCTCAGTTCGTACATACCACCGCGCACATACCAGCCGCCTTCGGCGAATTCGATATAAGCGATGACGTTGAACGTAGCCGGCGAGCGGTAGGGCGAGGAGCCGTTGTACGTGGCGTAGCGGTTGAATACCTGCTGTAGATACGGGCTGCGGAAGAACGATCGTACAGCGGCATCGACGCTGCGCAGGGCGTCGATCGTGGGGCCGTTGCGGAGCAGTTGGGGCGTAAGCACTTCGCGCAGGCCATCGAAGGGGCGGAGCAAGAACGTGTCGGCGACGGCATCGTAGATGCGGGCAGTGTGCGCGAGAAAGCGGAAAAACCCAGGCACATCGGCGGGGCTGATCCGCTCGATCTCCTGGATGAGTTGCGGGAGACGCTGCCAGGCGTTAAAGACAGTACCGTCGGACCAATAGTAGCGACAGGTCGGCTCGACTTGTTCAAGGGTGAGATAATCTTCCATGCGCCGCCCGGCGGCGGTGAAGAGATCGGCAATCACCCAGGGCATCGTGAGTAGCGAGGGGCCGGTGTCGAAGGTGTAGCCCTGTTCGGCGACGAGGTTGAGCTTACCGCCGAGGCGTTGGTTCTTCTCCAGAAGCGTTACCGAACGCCCCTGAAGGGCCAGACGAATAGCGGCGGCGAGGCCACCCAGCCCGCCGCCGACAACAATCACCGTATTGTTCACAAGTAACTACACTACCAGCTACGCTTCTGCCCAGGCACCTGCGCGCCGAAGATGCTCGGCGGCAGCTTAAAGCCATGGGCTTCGAGGCGCGGCGTAAAGCGCGGACGAACACCAGTAGGCCGCAGTTCGGCGACGATTTTACCCTCAGGCGACTTGCCTAGGATCTCCAGCTTGAAGATGTCTTGCAACACGACGGTATCGCCTTCCATGCCCTGCACCTCGGTAATATAGGACACCTTGCGCTGGCCATCGTCGAGGCGCGTCTGCTGGACGATCACGTCGATTGCGGAGGCGATCTGCTCGCGGATAACCTTGAGCGGCAGATCCATACCGGCCATCATCGACATTGTCTCCATACGGGCGAGGGCATCGCGGGGGGTATTGGCGTGGAGGGTGGTTAGCGAACCATCGTGGCCGGTATTCATGGCCTGAAGCATGTCGAGGGTTTCGCCGCCGCGACACTCGCCGATCACAACGCGCTCGGGGCGCATACGCAGCGAGTTGATCACCAAGTCGCGGATGCTGACACGACCGCTGCCATCAACCTCAGCCGGCTTAGCTTCGAGGCGCACTACGTGATCTTGGGCGAGTTGAAGCTCGGCGCTGTCTTCGATCGTTACAATGCGCTCATCTTCGGGAATGAAGTTGGAGAGCACATTGAGCAGGGTGGTTTTACCGGAACCGGTACCGCCGGAGACGACGATATTGAGCCGACTGATCACGCAGGCGCGCAGGAACTCGCCCATGTCGGGGGTGAGCGACCCGTAGCGGACGAGGTCGTCGATCTTGAGCTTATTCTTGGAGAACTTACGGATTGTGATCGTCGAGCCATCGATGGCGCAGGGCGGAATGATCGCATTGACGCGCGATCCATCGGGGAGGCGGGCATCGACCATGGGCCACTTGCGGTCGATCCGGCGTCCCAGCGGACGGATGATTCTGTCGATCACCTTGAGCACGTGCTCATCGCTAGCGAAGCGCACGGGGGTAAGTGTGAGCTTGCCCTTCTGCTCGATATAGATATGATGCGGGCCATTGACCATTACTTCAGAGATATTTTCGTCGTTGAGCAGGCGTTGAATGGGGCCAAAGCCCATCAGTTCATCGCAGACCATGGTGAAGAGTTCTTTGATCTGCGTATCGTTGAGGGTGACACCGGCCTGTTGGTAGACGCGGGCGAAGCTTTCCTGGAGCATGCGTTCGCTCTCAGGGGAGCGCTTCAGTTCGATTTGATTGCCGAGTGTCGCCTGGATGCGATCGACGATCCAGAGCGAGAGTTCGAGCATGCGCTGTGCATTGTCATCGGGAAGCGCATCGGACACGGTAGCCTTGTAGCCAACCTTGGCGCTCAGGCTACTCGGAGCTGATTCGGCAGGCGGAGGTGCGGTTGGGATGCTCACCGCAGCGGCGGCGGGCGCCGCGGGCGGCGGGGCGACGGGTGCGAGCGTCGGAACAGCGGGGCTGCGTGTGGCAGTACCCGCTGTGTCGCCGGATGGGGGTGTATTGCCGCCAAGACGTTTCAGCAGGGACATAGGGAACATCCTCCTCAGGTGCAACGGGTAGAGCGACGGAACGGTGGGCGCGTTTGCGCCGCCAGGATTGTCAGGCGAGCTTCACGAAGTAAGCCTCGCAGGCGCGGTCGATCAACTCTTTGCTCATATTCGGCTCAATATGGCGATACTTGGCCTCATCGAGGATCTGGTCGATCAAGTCGCGGGGATGACAGGCGCGCAGATCGCGGCCGACCTTCATATAGTGTTCCTGGATCAGATGGCGCAGGCCGTCGTCGCTGTAGGGGATGCGTTTGGCCTTACAGACGAGTTGGAAGATGGCGCGGAATTCGGCAGGCGATGGATTGGGCACTTCGATTTTGTGCCGAATACGGCGCAGGAAGGCGTCATCGACGAGATCTTTGGGCGAGAGATTGGTTGAAAAGACGATCAATACATCGAAGGGGATTTCGAGTTTTTTGCCGGTCTGGAGGGCGAGATAGTCGTACTTCTTCTCCAGGGGCACGATCCAGCGGTTGAGCAGATCCTGAGGGCGACATTTCTGGCGCCCGAAGTCGTCGATCAGGAACAGGCCGCCGTTGGCCTTCATCTGGAACGGCGCCTCGTAGATCTTAGCGATCGGATCGAAGATTAGTTCTAGTTGTTCAAGAATGAGTTCACCGCCGACCATAACCTGGGGGCGTTTGCAAACGACCCAGCGCGCATCGGGGAACTGGACGGCGCCCGATCCCGGCGCACTGCCGAAGGGGCCGGCCGGCTCGACGTGGCCCACATTGTGCTGCTGGAGCATCCGATGGTTGAGCGGGTCGAAGACCTTGATAATCTGGCCGTCGATCTCGACGGCATACGGAATGATTACTGCTCCGCCGAGCATATTGGCGATGCCCTCGGCGATGGTGGTTTTGCCGTTACCGGGTGGGCCATAGAGGAAGAGCGAGCGCGCCGAGTTCGCAGCGGGCCCGATCTTATCGAGCATCTTCTCATTAACGACGATATGACCGAAAGCCTGGCGAATGGTCGGCTGATCGACAACAATATCGCCGATGCCCTGGCGCTTCGTAACGGCAATATATGTATCGAGCGGCACAGGGGCCGGGCCGGCGTACTGATTGCGGTCGAGCACCTCGTGGACTTTCCCACGGCCCTTGCCGGTGATGATGTACTGGAACGAGCGCTCGCTGAAGCCGCCGTCAGCGCCGATGATATCGACATATTCCTCAAGTTTCAGGAACTCGAGCACCTTGTCGATGACACCGAGGAAGGGCAGTTTTGTCATCTCTTCAAGGCGCTGACCGGTGATCGCACCGGTGAAATAGATCACCTTGAGGATCAGATCAGTGAGAAAACCCATCGACAGTCCAGTTTCAGCGATCGAGTTGGGCTGAGGCGGGATCTCGACAGCCTGATTATTGGTAGGTACACCCGGCATTGCAACCGAGGGTGCGATTTCGTGCAGGCGGAACGTCATGGGGTCTCCTCCGGCGTCTGGTTGCCCCAAAGGGCGTGGGTAGCAGCGGCGATTGTTTCGAGAGGACTGACCGCGATAATATGGGTACAGGCCAACATAATGAACGCGCTGGCATAGAGATGCTGCATGCCATCAGTAGTATAAACCTGCGCATCGGTGATCGCAAGAAATGCGCCGTCAACTGCATTGAGCGCGTCGATGACCCGTTGTTCGGGTTGAACGTGCATTGTACCAACGATCAGATGGTTGGTAGTGTGCACAACAACGCGCTGAGGAACCTTATTCACGTGGGTGGTGAAATACTTGCCGCGCTCGTCGATGCGAATCTCCACGCTGACACCTCCGTGGTGTGAGGGTATGTGTGGGAACAGTATAACGATTGGGCGTTACGATGGCAACTATTTGCGGGCGACCACGAGGGTCGCCCCAACGGGCGATGGCGGCTAATCCGGCCAATAGCTGATCAGCCGTCCCTGAGCGTCGTAGAGGGCGCCAGGGTCGTTCTCGTTGTTACTCCAGATGTTGCCCGATGGGCCGGGGAAGGTGATTGTCTGTCCGGGCGCGATCGGACCGCCGACTGGGTGTTGCTGATTGCCGCGTACGCTGCACATAATCCAGCCGTTCAGGGTGATAGGTTGAGCGCTTGCGTTGCGCAAGATGACGGTTTCGGCCTGTTTGTCAATCGCCACAATCTGCACTGGGAAGTTCGGCGCCTGGTTCGCATTCGGGTCGGGTTGGCAGTTGTTGTAGCTTGGTGGTAGTTGCGCCGGCGCAGGCGGAGCGCCCGGCGCACCCGTGCGTACCTCACGCCCGAGCAAGCCCAGCAGCACGGCGTTCGGGCCGATTTCGGGGTGCAGTTCGAAGCGGCGGCGCTCGAAGTATTGCACGGTGTAGGTTTGGCCTTCCAACACCGTCTGGAACTGACCCGTTACTGGGAAGCCGAAGCGCTCCAGCCCGCCGTTCGCTCGCCAGTAGGCTGCGAACGCGCCGCACATCTGGTGACCGGTTTCAGCACATGTGGTGCAGCCGGGGCCAGCGGGCGTATTTGCTCCTGGCTGCCAGGGCGTGCCCAGTTGCGCCAACCGCTCGACGCCGAGCCTCCCGGCCGTGACCAGTCCGCTGGTTTGGATCTCCAGCCGATCACGCTCGAACCATTGGACTTGCAAGGTGCGACCCTCGACAACCTCCTGCGCCTGGGCGGCGATCGGGAAGCCGAAGACGGGCAGGCCGCCGTTGCGTTCCCAATAGGAGCGGATCGGGCCGGCAATGCACTGATTGGTTTCGGCGAAGCAGCGCTGATCGGGCGCAGCGGGCGCCGGGATCGGCGTGGGATTACCGATCGGGTCGCAAGGTTCGCCTTCCAACGCCGCCTGGACGGCCGGATCGACGGCGGAAAACAGGTTCAGGCTGGTGAGCTGCTCGATGCAGGCCACGGACACTGCGTAGTTTTCCCACGATCGCCCGGCAACCGTGGCATCATTGGGCATCCACACCGCGATTATTTGGCTGGCGCTGCCGACGCGCGCTATGTCGTTGCCTGCAGCGGCGGGCAGGATGAGCAGCGCTTTCCAGGTGGCGGCAGGAATGGTCAGTTTGCCGTCGGCCAATGTGCCGAGCGCGCCGTGGCTGCCGGAAACGATATAAAGCTCGTTGCCGAAGCGGGCAAGATCGCGGGCGAGCGCTTCCAGTTGCGCCCACGGCCCCTGGTTGTTCACCGGCGCCTGGGGCAGCACGTTGGTGAGGATGAAGGTGGCCTGGTTGTTGGTTACGCTTGAGGTGCGATCGGCTGACGGCACGACGTGGCCACGATCATAACCCGAGAGCGTGTAGTCGGCGTGACGCACGCGATACCAGCCGTCGGGCAGGGTTGTGTCGGGGATAAACTGGCCTGCGTAACGCCCAGTGTCGCCGAGATCTTCAGCAGCCAGCCGCCAGCTTACCCAGGTTGGGATGCCGCGATCGCGGTGGTAGCCGAGGGCATACTGATCGCGGGTGATCAGGTAGTTGTCAAAGCGGGCCGGGTCGCTCACCGCGCCGGAGGGATTACCCATGGTGAGGTGGATGTTGTTCGTCTGTGCTCGGCTCGGCGTGACGGCGAAGGCAACGCTGACGACAATGAACAGCAGGGCGAGGGCGAGGACAAGGCGGCGCGTGCGTTGATGCATGGACGGCCTCCGGGGGCTTGGCGCGAATGGTGTGCGTGGCGGCGCGCTGTTAAGAGATCTTTAGACAGCTTCTCAAGACCCTTCAATGCGGATCGGTTCATCCAGCACATCCGGCGCTTGTTCGCACACAAGCATTGTGCCGGCGGTAACACAGAGTGGGATGGCAAGCAAGTTTACCAGCGGAATTGAGACGAGGAAAAAAGCCAATAGGCCGAAGCCGAGACTGGTTGGCGCGGTAGCACGTACTGTTGCCAGCTTGGCGCGGAAACGGCGGCGGCGACGTTCTTGCGGACCATCAAAGAAGTCGAGGCAGGTTACGGTTACGCCCAAGCTGATGCCCACGGCGGTGCCCAGCAGGGTGCCGATGCCGGGAATGAGGTTGAGCAGCAAGCCCGGTATACCAATACTCGCGACAAAGAGCAGCTTCTTCATCTCGAACTGCAGCGCCCGGCTAATGTCGTAGATCACCGTCCGCACGCTTAATGTCGTCGTGGGCAATTTGCTACCGGTAATGATCTCTTCCAACTCCTGAGAAAGCCGACCATACCAGGGTGAACCAAGCACCACGCCGAAACGCACCAACAGGAAGCCCACACTTACCGCCAGTGCCACAAGTAGTAATGCCTGGGCAACTGCCGCCAGAACAGTGGTTAACCCTTCGCTCGCGGGCAGCATGCTCAGGATGAGTTGCCGTCCGGTCAGAAAAAGCCCGCTATAGAGCGCAATACCGACAATGATGTTCACCACGATGGGAATAAAGACATACGCCCAGAGGTGCCGGTTCCGCGCGATCATCGTCAGGGCGCGCAACGGGTACAATGCTCCGGCGAAGAGGTTCATGAAGCTCCTTGGCGATGGCTGACGGCTGATGGCTGACGGCTGATGGCTGATGCTTGCCGTGTCTGCGTAATCTATGGATTTGCCTCAACTGTCGTTCAGTGCTGGCAGGCCGCCCATTGGTGTAGCGGCGCGCACAGCGCGCACAACTGCTGTTGCAGTAACCTCGGCAAGAATACTACCCAGTTGAATCAGGTTCGGGGCCGGTCGACGGCCTGTGGCGAGTGCGAAGACCGTGTCGCCGTCGTAGGGGGTGTGTACCGGGCGGATTGCGCGGGCGAGGCCGTCGTGGGCCATCAGCGCCAGCCGATTGGCCTCGGCTTTGCTCAGTTGCGCGTCGGTGGCGACAACCGCCAGAGTAGTATTGGTGAGGCTGGCATCGTCACGGCGTGTGTCGCCGAACGCCGGCAGTGTGCTTGGGCGGCGTAAGAGCGCCATTGTGTTGAGCAAGTTGCCGTTCGCCGGATCGCGCACGCCGGCAAGCAGTGCTCCCTGTTCATCGTAGACATCGCCCCAGGCATTTACCACAACCAGCGCGCCGACCATGGTGCCGTCCGGCAGCGCCTCGCTCCAGGTACCGATGCCACTCTTCATTGCTGCAGTCATGCCCAGAATCTTGCCGACCGAGGCGCCCATACCAACCCCAACACAGCCTTCTGGGGCGGTTGGGCCGGCGGTAGCGCAGGCGGCGTAGCCCATTGCCGCATCGGGGTAACGATCGGCAGGCCCAAGCCCGAGGTCGAAGATCACGGCGGCGGGCACAATTGGCACCAGGGCCGGGCCGGCCGGAAAGCCGATCCCTTCTTCGCGCAGCCGCTCCATCACACCGCTGGCTGCGGCCAGGCCAAAAGCGCTGCCACCACAGAGTGCGATCGCGTGTACCTGCTGTACAGACGCCATGGGATTCAACAGATCGGTCTCGCGTGTACCTGGAGCGCCACCGCGCACATCAACACCGGCTACCGCACGGCCCATTGCGCGCACCACCGAGACACCAGTCAGTGAGGTTGCATCGTGGGCGTGGCCAACCAGAATTCCGGGAACATCGGTAATTGCACGCAGCGTCACAGCAATCCTATATAGAGCCGCTCCATTGGAGCGGCTCGATTATCTGACACCAGCTTTTAGCGTCTTGGGGCATCTTCGCGCAAGAGGGGATAACCGGCATCCACCAGGGTAGGCGCCTGGCGCGCAGCGGCGACGGCAGCACCATCATCGCCACAATAAGGGCATACCGTCCAGGTCATATCAACCACCCGGGTGCAACTGACGCAGCGTCGGCGCAGGGTCGTCTGACAATGCGGGCAGAGCAGAAAATCATGCTCGATTGGTCGTTGACACTCAGGGCAAACAAACTTCTCTTCAATATCGCGGCGCAGGTATTCTTCTTCAAGCGAGCGCTCATACTTTTCGGCGAGGGTTTGGGGCGGGCGCAAGATCAAGTGCAAGGGCACGCCGACAAAGGGCAGCAACAGCACCAAGCTTACGGCAAGCACCTGCACCGATACATCCTCGCTACGCCGTCGAATATCCCGGTAGGCCCAGAGTACAGAGGCGGCCCAGAGCAACACCAAGTAGGCGCCAAGCAAAATGGCCAGCACCTGAATGATTGGTATGAGACTCGTGATTAGATTTTGAATAGCTTCCATGAGCGTACGCAACTCACAGCATTGCGGAAACAATCCGCAGCCCGTTATTGCGCCCTACCTCCTGGTTATAATTTGGCGGTATCCGCCTTCAATACAAATATTGTTGCGCCACCCACTTGAACCTCCAAGGGTGCGGGAGGATAAAACTCTCCCGATTCGGCGATGGGCGGCATTGGTGAGACATACCGCGTTCGCGTCGAGCAGTGCTCACGCACAATGTTGATCACGGCATTCACTTGCAGGTCTTCTACGCTGAGCAACAGCGTGACGTTCCCCTCGCGCAAAAAACCGCCCTGACTACTCAACCGGGTTACCCGGAAGCCATACTCCGTCAGCGCTTCAACCAGGTTCGCCGCATCTTGATGTTGAACGACCGCCAGAATGAGCTTCATTGATTCATTGGGCAGAGGTTGTAGCACGCAAAGCTCACCACAACATCTACAGCTATTTAGTTTGTGACCAGCGGCGTCACCTGACGCAGATGCGGCCCTACCGCGCTCCAGATCTGATTGGCCAGCACATCGACCGGCTGATCGGCGACAAAACTGCGCCAGCGATTCGGATCGCGGCGGATTAGTTCGGCGAACCCGGCTGCCACGCGCTGATGGTAAGCCAGATCGCGTGCGTCGAGCCGATTCCACTCTGCCGGCGTGCTCAGGCCGGTGCCCGATAGTTGATCGGCGCGTTCTTTAGCCTGCTGCTTACGCTGAAGGCCGTCCTCAACCGGTAGATCGAGATAGAAGGTGAGATCCGGCATCAGGCCGCCCGTCGCGACATTGATAATTGCCTGCAACTCATCCAGATCGCGCCCCAGACCGTAGCCCTGATAGGCATAGGTTGAATCAGCGTAACGATCGCAGAGCACGATCCCGCCGGTATTCAAATAGGGGCGGATCTTTTCGCTGACCAACTGGGCGCGCGCCGCCGAGAAGAGCAGTGTCTCCGTCGTGGGCGCCATCTCGGTGTGCCGTAAGTCGACCAGGATGCGCCGAATCAGTTCACCGATCCGCGTCCCGCCCGGCTCTCGGGTCAGAATCACCGGATACCCAACAGCATTCAGTCGCTCATAGAGCAGCCGCGCCTGGGTGCTTTTGCCACTACCTTCCGGTCCCTCAAACGTGATAAACAGACTCATTGCGCCGGGCCTTACCTGTTTGCGCGAGTTCGGCTTCTATTATACTCGTTTTACGCTCAACGTGGCGCAAGGCTGCTTAACGTGAGATCTTCACTCTACGATGGGGGTCGTCGCCACGGCTTTCGGAGCGTAAATTATAGCGATCGGCGATCTGATGCTGTAGCCGCCGGATGTAGCTCGATCGTGGCGCCAACTCGATCGAGTTGCGCTCCCCGTTCATCAATGACGCGATCGCATCTTCAACTTCGATCATTGCTTCGGTCATGATGTCTTCATTGCCGCCGTCGCGTCGCCCAGTTGTTGCTGGATCTTCCTCGCTCACATCGCGCAGGTTGAACACATTTGCCAGTTGGCGTTCCATCTGGGTGATCGTATTGTTGCGCAGAACATACACCGGGACACCCTGTTCTTCGGCCTGCTTGAGGCGTTGGGCGCTCTGGCGGTAGTAATTCTTCAGCGTCATGACCAGCGTGGCGTCTTTCATGTCGCGCACGATCACGGCGGGCACGCGCAGACGTTCGATCGCGGACTCTAACCGATTGCGGCTTACGCCGAACGGAAAGATCCGTTGGGTTCCGCCCAGGTTTGTCGCACTTGCGGTTGGTGTACCGTTCAGTCCGTTTCCGCCGTTTCCGCCATTCCCGCCATTCCCGCTATGCCCGCTTCCGCTGCTTCGTTCCCGCAAACGCGGCCCGCCGATGCGTTCGCTGCGCTCGCCCCGATCGCTTCCGCGCTCGCTGCGTGAACCGCCGCTACGGCGTAAGGCCGGCACATCGATTGGTTCGCGACGGGCGGCTTCGATCTGTACTGCGCCGTCTACATCGCGTGAACGCTGCTCGGCGATCGGCTCATCTCCGCGTAGGACCGCGTCGACTGCGTCTGCGACATCGGGGTAGACCGTAACGCTGTCCCAGCTCTGGATCTCGACCAGGATATCGAACGACGGCGGCGCCTTGCGCTCCAGCACGGTCTTTTGGGTGCCGCGCCGGCGGGCCTCTTCGTCGCCCAGCGTTACGGCCTGAATGCCGCCCACCAAATCCGACAGCGTCGGGTTGACCATCAGATTATCGAGCGTATTGCCATGCGCCGTGCCGACCAACTGCACGCCGCGCTCGGCGATCGTACGCGCGGCGCCGGCTTCAAGCTCGGTGCCGATTTCGTCGATCACAATCACTTCGGGCATGTGGTTTTCGACCGCCTCGATCATTACCCCATGCTGCTCAGCCGGGCGGGGCACCTGCATGCGCCGTGCCCGCCCAATGCCCGGGTGCGGAATATCGCCGTCGCCGGCGATCTCATTGGAGGTATCGACGATTACCACGCGCTTGCGCAGGTCTTCGGCCAACACACGCGCCGTCTCGCGGAGCAGGGTCGTCTTACCTGTGCCCGGCTTACCGAGCAGCAAAATGCTCTTTCCGCTCTCAACCAGATCGCGAATAATCGTCACCGTGCCAAACACCGCCCGGCCGACTCGGCACGTCAACCCGATCACGGTGCCGCGGCGATTGCGAATGCCTGAGATGCGATGTAGTGTGCGCGGGATACCGGCTCGATTGTCTTCACCGAACTCGCCGATCCGCCCAATCACATAATCGATCTCTTCCTGGCTTACTTCGTGATCGCTGAGGAAGCGCTCCTTATTGCGGTAACGCGCCTCCGGCAACCGGCCCAGATCCATTACAATCTCAAGCAGATCGGCCGGATCATCCTCACTGATAGTAACGGCCTCGGTAATATAGGCCGGAAGGGCATCAAGCAACAAACTAATATCGTTGGTTACGCTATGTCGCTCGGACATACGATTAGGTGTCCTCCCTCGCCGTAGAGATGCGTGGAGCCGTTATCTGGGGCTCCAGACCAGAGTCAAATGCCGGCGCCAGCAATGGTCGTCGGACATACTGCACGGTACTCTTCACCAACAGCGCTTGCTCGCCGATTGGCTGAAAGCCTAACCCCTGCGCTGAGGCGATCAGTTCGCCTTGGTACTCACGCAGAATAAGGTAGACCGGGCGACTATCGGTGATCTGCGCCAGCCCAAACCGGAGCACATCGACAACTTGTTCGCGCGCATCGGGCCGCACGAGTAAGGCCAGCACATTGCCGGTGCTCCCGCCAACCAGGCGCAGGTAGGCCGTCAGATCGTCATCGGGGCCAAGCACCCAGGCCAGATGGCGCCGGCTGGCATAAGGTTGATTGAGCGGCAAAGCCCAATGGCGTGCATTACGAACCTCGGCATGTTGCACCACGTGCGGCGTTACTGCGCCATAGAGCTTATGAATTGCCCAATGGTCGCGCCGCGCCTGGATCCGCATCGGCGCCAGAGTTGTGCCTTGATCCCAATCGGGGCCGGAGAGGTGCAGCAGGGTAGTATGGGCATAGGCTTGGAAGCCGAGTTGCCGGAAGATCTCGCGCACCTCGTTCGAGGAACTTGGCACAGCGCTATAGAGGCGTTGCACATGACTCTGACCGGCGTGGGTACAGAGACGCTCAAGGAGGCGGAACCAGAGGTCGTGGTCGCTGGGGAGTTTCGGCGTGCGCGCGCCTTGCGACGCCAGGTAGATGATGTCTTGTTCCGGTCGTCCGTGGCGGCCCTGGGCCTGCACTACGGCACTAACGCCACGCTCCTGGTACATCAGTGTGGTTCGTTCGCGGCGATTTCCGGCCAACAGGCAACGCAACCCAAACCAGACCGGGCGATGTGGCTGAGCCAACAGACTCTCGGTGTAGAAGAGCAGTTGATTACGGGGTTTTCGGCGCAGCGACCAGAGGTCGCCGGGAGCGACTGAACGGATCATAATGCTGCGTACTGCATGCCGTGCGCGGTTCTGAGCGGCAGCAGCCCCTTGCGGGTAAAATATGGGCTTGCGCCCGCCAATGTCCGCAATCGGTTGTTATAACTCCAGAAAATAGCGTTGAACCCGATCATCGTCGGTTAGTTCCGGATGAAACGTTGTTGCCAGCAGGCGACCCTGACGTGCAGCTACGATCCCGCCGTTCGGCAACCACCCCAGTACCGTTACATCGCGCCCGACCCGTTCGATTTGTGGAGCGCGAATAAACACGCCCGGCACCGGCGGCGCACCGATTTCGGCCAAATCAAGCGGCGTTTCAAAGCTGTCGAGTTGGCTGCCAAAGGCATTCCGCCGTACCACAATGTCCATGACCCCCAAGCCCGGTTGACCGCCTTGCTTCTGACCAAGCACTTCGCGTGCCAGCAGGATCGCGCCGGCGCACGTACCCCAGATCGCCAGGCTTCCGGCGAGCGCTCGCTCGCGGATCGGCGCATTCAGGTCGTAAATGTTAAGTAAGCGGCCAATCGCCGTACTTTCGCCGCCTGGAATGATCAGACGATCAACCGTGGCTAAATGTTTCGGCAGGCGCACTTCAACCGGGGTTACACCCATGCGGTGTAACACCTCGCCATGTTCTCTGAAATCGCCTTGCAGGGCCAGAATACCAACTGTCATAAACTTGGGGCAGCAGCCAGTCGGTTGCTTCGCATCCGGCTGCCTGCTGCCTGCCTCCTGCAGATTACCAGCCGCGTTTTGCCATCAACTGATCAGCCGGAATCTGGTCAATGTTAATGCCGACCATCGCTTCACCAAGCCCGCGGCTTACTTCCGCAATGACTTCCGGATCATTGTAGTGGGTTGTCGCCTGAACGATCGCCCGCCCACGCTTCACCGGGTCGCCGCTCTTGAAGATACCCGAGCCGACAAAAACGCCATCGACGCCGAGCTGCATCATCAGCGCGGCATCGGCGGGGGTAGCGATCCCGCCGGCGGCGAAGTTGACCACCGGCAGCCGGCCATCGGCGGCGACCTGCTTCACTAGGTCGTACGGGGCCTGGATGTTCTTCGCATAACCGAACAATTCATCTTCATCAAGCGTCTTCAGGCGACGGATCTCGCCGTACACGGTACGGGCGTGGCGTACCGCTTCGACCACATTGCCGGTGCCGGCTTCGCCCTTGGTGCGCAGCATGGCCGCCCCTTCAGCGACGCGGCGCAGCGCCTCGCCCAGGTTGCGGCAACCGCAGACAAACGGAACCTGATATTTGTGCTTGTTAATGTGGAACTCTTCATCGGCCGGCGTCAGCACTTCGCTCTCATCAATATAATCGACGCCGAGCGCTTCGAGGATCTGCGCCTCAACAAAATGGCCGATGCGCGCCTTGGCCATCACCGGGATCGTGACTGCCGCTTTGATCTGCATAATCAGTTCAGGGTCGCTCATGCGCGCCACGCCGCCTTGGGCGCGGATATCGGCGGGAACCCGCTCCAACGCCATGACCGCCACGGCGCCGGCTTCCTCGGCGATCCGCGCCTGCTCAGGGGTAACAACGTCCATAATCACGCCGCCCTTGAGCATCTGGGCCAGGCCTACCTTCGTCGTCCAGGTAGACTTCTCCATACCACACCTCGCTTGTATAGGCATGCAGCTGCAATATTTGCTGTATAACTCATTCTACCATAGGGCCGTGTTGGGCGGCAATGCGGCCAATGTGGCGGGTTGCGACAGAGACAATTTGGGAACTCAGCACGCATCAATTAATGGTATACTATGCGCTGATATGCGAACAAGCCCGAGGAGGCACTATGCATGATGATATTGCCGAGCTGGACCTGGTGGTTGGCTCGATGATTACGGTGCGCCCTGACGAAGATCGCGCCGCTTACGATGAAGAGTACGAATCGGTTTCGGCCGTTCAAGATCAGTTGCGCGAAGAGGGCATTGAGGTTGACCTCCTTGCGCAGCCCGGTACGGAGATCTGGGAAGGTAGCATCGCGACGATGGGCGCGCTCTACCAATTGAGTCGGCTTGCTGCCCACATCGAACGCGGCGATGATCTCGTCTCTGTAATCGAGGACGGTCCGGTGCTCTATGAGGATCTGGACACAACGGTTACCGACGTGTGGGACAACTTGACCAAATCGCGTTTCAGCCATTTGATTAATCTGCAAGGCATCAACAGCTATTTCCTGCCCGTTACGTTTGAGCAGCCGGCCTGGTTGCCTTTTGAAGACGACGAGGGCGAAGAAGATAGCGCCTACTTTGGCTCGGCGGTGCGTTTGCAGGCTGAACTCGCCGAACTTGCCCCACTGCTGATCCAGGCTGGCGTCTCGCACAAGGCCGATGCATATCGTTGCCTTGAGACGCTCCGCCAGGCCGCCGACCAGAGCGTCAACACCGGCTTGCCAATCATCGTCTGGTAAATCATCGTCTGGTAAATCGCGTAACGTAAGGGCGGGTCGCGACCCGCTCCAACCTTATCTACTCCATTCCATGCAAGATCTTCAGTTTTTCGACAAAACCATCCTTCAGCCTCGTCCCGACCGCGACGCCGCACCCCGCGAGCGTCGCTACTATGTCTGGACGGTTGGCTGCCAGATGAATATCTCCGACTCGGAGCGTCTTGAAGCCGCCCTGCAAAGTGTCGGTTACAGCCCGGCCCAACGCCCCGACGATGCGAGCTTTATCGTGCTCAACTCGTGCTCGGTGCGCGCCAGCGCTGAAGAGCGTATGCTGGGCAAACTTGGCGAACTCGTGCGGGTCAAGCGCGCCCAACCCGATACGCGGGTTGTGCTTTGGGGTTGTATGGTTGGCCCCGACAACCGCTCGATCTTTGAGCGCCAATTGCCGATGGTGGATCATTTTATCGCCCCCTCAGCGGTTGATCAGGTTGTTGCGCTGGCGCCCAATCCGATCTACACCCTCGACGAGCCGGCGTTGCCGGTGGCCAATTGGGAGCGCCCGCCGGTCTCCGTGCATGTGCCGATCCAGTATGGCTGCAATATGACCTGCGCCTACTGTGTGATCCCGCTGCGCCGTGGCCGTGAGCGTTCGCGCCCGCTCGAAGAGCTTGTCGAAGAGGTGCGCCGAATTGTTGCGCGGGGCGCGAAAGAGATCACGCTGCTTGGCCAGATCGTTGACTCGTGGGGCCATGATTTGCCCGATCGGCCCCAACTTGCCGACCTGCTCGAAGCGGTGCATGCTGTGCCGGGGCTGGTGCGTTTACGTTTCCTTACCTCGCATCCGGCCTGGATGACTGATCGACTGATCAGCAGCGTGGCCAGTTTGCCGCGCTGCATGCCCGAGATCAACTTGCCGGTGCAGTCTGGCTCGGATCGCGTGCTCAAGCTGATGCGGCGGGGTTACAATGTGGCCCGCTACACCGCGCTGGTTGAAAAGATCCGCACGGCAATGCCGCATGTGTCGCTCAGCACCGACATTATTGTTGGGCATCCGGGCGAAACTGAGGCCGACTTTGCCCAGACGCTGGCGCTCTGCGAGGCGGTTCAGTTCGACAAAGTACATATCGCTGCTTTCTCGGCTCGTCCCGGCACGCTTGCCGCCGAGCAAGAGCAAGATCCCGCGCTTGCCGTGCCTGAAGCCGAGAAAGAGGCGCGGCGGCGAGCACTTGAACGGCTCCAAGAGGGGATCGCCACCCAACGCATGGCGCGCTTCCTGGGCCAGACGCTTGACGTGCTGGTTGAGGGCGAGAGTAAAGGGAAGTGGCGGGGCCGCACCCCTGGCAATCGGTTGGTCTTCTTCACCCATCCCGATGATCTGACCGGCCAACTCGTGCCCGTTACCATTACGCAGACAAGCCCGTGGGCGCTGCAAGGCAAGCGGTCAGCGTAAGCGACGCCCCACCGAGTCGTCTGTACGATGCAATAGAAGCATGCATAAAGCTTGATTAAAGGAACAGGAGCGCTCACCTTGTCGAAACAAGATGAAAAGATGCGTATTCGCCGGCGCCTGCAAGAGCGGGCGATCGAAATGACGGCGATGAACAATTGGAACGAAGCGATTGAGGTCAATCGTCAGTTGCTCCAGCTTGGCGAAGATCCCGAAACCTATAATCGCATCGGCAAGGCCTACATGGATCTCGGCCAGTATACCGAGAGCGCCGAGGCGTATCAGAAGACGCTCAAACTCAATCCGATGAATGCGATTGCGCGAAAGAATATCGCGCGGCTCGAAGCGCTACTCGCCCGCGGCATCGATCACGCCGAGGCCAGCCGTGCACCGCGTCAGCAGGTTGATCTGCGGCTCTTCATTACCGAAACCGGGCGTACGGCGATTACGACCCTGATCGATGTGCCGCGTAGCCCTGCTGTTGATGCGCTCGTCACCGGCGAGAAGATGAATTTCCGCGTCGATGGGCGGAATGTGTATGTGATCGACGCCGACGGTAATGTGATCGGGCGGCTGGAGCCCAAACTTGGCCAGCGCCTCTCCGAACTGATCACCGGCGGTAATCGCTATGTCGCCGCTATTGCGCAGTCCGACCCGCGGCAGGTGCGTCTGCTGATCCGTGAGACCTATCAGGCACCGAGTCAGCGTGGGCGGATCTCCTTCCCCGGCAAGCTGGGCGAGAGTGCGGCCTACGTCTCAAATCTGCGCTACGAAGAATACGAAGATATTCTCGACGACGACGATAGCTCCGACGAGCCGGAGGTGCTTGAGGAGGAATATATTGGCGGCGACGAGGAAGAAGAACTTGGCCTCGAAGAGATCGACCAGGACATGGGCGACGACGACGAGAACCTCGAAGAGTAAGCTGCAATTATAAGCCATATCAGAGGCCGCAGAGGGATCAAAGTGCTCATCCCTACTGCGGCCTTATGTTGTTTCGGGCCTGGGTGACCGGCGAGGTTCCAGTTAGGCAAAGGGTGCGAACGCATTTCCGCCGAGCCCGGCCTGCTCGCGGCCTGCTGGGCTCTATGCTGCGTCGACCGAGCGATACCCGCCGCGCCCATGCGGGGTGAATACATCGGTGAGGTTCGTGATGATCGTGCTGGCGAGTTGCAGTTCGATCCGCAATAAGCTGCGTAACCCCTGCATATCGCGGTCGGGGAGTTGTTCAAACAGATCTGAAACAGTTGTGCTGACGAGTTGTACATACTCTAGTTGCAGGCGCTGGTCGTGGGCCTGGTACACGCGGCGTACCTCTACGGCAACCGGTTCCATCTCGGCGGCCTCGGTGGGGTAGAAGCGCTCAAAAGCCGTCTGGACAGCGCGTTGGAACATACGCACTAACTCGGTATCGCTGCGATCACGCTGGCCGAGCACCGTGGCCGTATATGTCCAGGTCAGATCCAGCGGCTCGGAGGGGAAATCACGCCCTTCCGAGCGCAACTGGTGCACCGGGTTCCAAGTAAAATTTAATTCGAGCCAGGGCGGCATATTCTCCGCTGTGAGCGGCTCGGCGTGTTCGGGAAATAGTTCGACTTTGCATGTACGATCATGAGTTGCCGGGATGACACTTTCAATAAAAGCATGTTCGTGAAAGCCAACGGCCAGCCAGGCATCTTCAAGCCCAGTTATAAGATCATCATAGTTCAACATTAGCTGCTCCTTTTCGCGTTCCGCTATTGTACTCCCAACCCGCATGACCGTAAAGCGTTGCATTGTTGGCACTCAAAACGAAGGAGTGCTAAAACAGACTTGACAAACCAAAAGGCTTTGAGTACTATGAAGGGCGGTTAGCACTCGATGTCTAAGAGTGCTAACCGTTCATTATGGAATTAGCCATATTTAGTGATGGAAGGATAGCAGCCATGGCGGATTTCCGCATTCGGCCGCTCGGAGACCGGGTCGTAGTCAAGCCGGCGGAGCGCGAGGAGAAGACCAAGGGCGGACTGTTCCTACCCGACACCGCGAGCAAGGAACGCCCCATGGAGGGCACGATCCTGGCCGCCGGTGAGGGTCGTCGCGACGACAATGGGAAGCTGGTACCGATGAGCGTGCAGGCCGGCGACAAGGTGCTCTTCGCGAAGTACAGCGGTACTGAGTTCAAGATCGACGAGATTGAGTACCTGATCCTCTCCGAGAAGGATATCCTGGGTATCGTTCAGGAGTAGTCGGGAACCGAAGAACAAAAGAACAGAAGAACAAAAGAAGCTCTAAGCAAACGCTTTGTTTCCTTGTTCCTTCGTTCCGTTTCCGGTGCGTGAATAGTTCACTAATAAGTTATTGCTGAGGAGTCTACACTCGTATGCCGAAACAGCTGTATTTCAATGAAGAAGCGCGCCGCGCCCTTAAGCGTGGTGTCGACGTGGTTGCCGATGCCGTCAAGACGACGCTTGGTCCCCGCGGTCGCAATGTCGCTATCGACAAGAAGTTCGGATCGCCGACGGTTACCCACGATGGTGTAACGGTTGCCAAGGAGATCGAGCTCAAGGATCCGTTCGAGAACATGGGCGCGCAGCTTCTCAAAGAAGCCGCCACCAAGACGAACGATGTGGCCGGCGATGGTACCACCACCGCCACCGTGCTCGCCCAGGCGATCGTCACCGAGGGTCTGAAGGTTGTCGCCGCCGGCGCCAACGCAATGCTGCTCAAGCGCGGCCTCGATAAGGGCGCTGAGGCACTCGTTGCCGCGATCAAGGCGAGCGCCACCCCCGTGCGCGACCGTGCCGATATCGCTCACGTCGCCACCAACTCGGCCGCCGATACTGAAATCGGTGAGTTGATTGCTGAGGTGATGGAGAAGGTCGGTAAGGACGGCGTGATTACGGTTGAGGAGTCCAAGGGTGTTGCCTTCGAAAAGGAATACACCGAGGGCATGCAGTTCGACCGCGGTTACATCTCCGGCTACATGGTCTCCAACGTCGATCGTCAGGAGTCCGAGCTCGACGATCCTTACATCCTGATCACCGACAAGAAGATCAGCAGCATTCAGGAAGTCCTGCCGGTGTTGGAGAAGGTACTCCAGTTCACCAAGAACTTCGTGATCATTGCTGAGGATGTCGACGGCGAAGCCCTGGCGACCCTGGTGGTCAACAAGCTGCGCGGTACGATCAACGCCCTGGCCGTCAAGGCGCCGGGCTTCGGCGATCGCCGCAAGGCCATGCTCCAGGACATCGCCATCCTCACCGGTGGCACCGTGATCTCCGAGGAAGTCGGTCGCAAGCTCGATAGCGCCACGATCGAGGACCTGGGTCATGCTCGTCGAGTTCTTTCGACCAAGGACACGACGACGATCGTGGACGGCGCCGGATCGAAGGACGAGATCGCAGGTCGCATCAAGCAGATCAAGGCGCAGATCGAGGACACCACCTCGGACTA
>JBBRUG010000053.1:0-22724 GCA_038247995.1 Chloroflexales bacterium
CCAAGCTCGACGAGCGCCATCTGGCGGCAGAAGGTCTGGATCGCACAGCGGTCGCCCTGGCGCGGGCCGACATGGTTGAATGAGCGCGTCACCAGCACATGCAAGCCGTAGCTGGTATGGTATTGCAGGCCCGAGAGCTCGGCAGCCACCTTACTGACCCCATACGGACTAGCCGGGCGCAGCGGGCGCTCCTCGCCAATTGGCACCTCGTCGGGACGCACTGCGCCATACTCGGCGCTCGTGCCGGCGATATGCACACGGGCGCGCGGCACATGGCGCCGCACCGCCTCCAGCAGATTCAGCGTACCCTCGACATTGGCCCGCATAGTCAGGATCGGCGCGTCCCACGAGGCGCTGGGGTAGCTCTGCGCCGCCAGGTGGAAAATCCGCTCGGGTTGCGCGGCGGCAATCGCCCGATCAATGCTGAAGGCGTCTTCGACATCGCCCTCGTGGATCGTGATCCGTCCTTCGAGGTGCGCAATCGGGCGCGGATCGCTGCGCCAGCGCTTAAAGGCGTGAACCTCCAACCCCGGAATGGTGAGCAGATGATCGGCGAGGAAACTGCCTACCGGGCCGGTGATCCCGGTGATGAACACCCGCATCAGAGCACCCCAACCGAACTATTGTCGCCCAGCATCAGGCGGTACGCCCGCGGCTTCAGCGGACTGCGCGCAACCTCAACATTGCGCCCGATCAGGCTGTCTTCCAGGCGGTGGGGCAGACCCCGCACGGTGCTGTTTTCCAGCACGATGCTATGCTCAATCTCGCTCTCCTCAACCAGACAGTGGTGGTAGATCGAGGTGAACGGGCCAACATAAGCGTTCACAATCCGCGTATGCTCGCCAATGATCGCCGGGCCGCGGATCGTCGAATTGATCACCTCAGCACCCGCCTCAATGATCACCTTGCCGATCACCTGCGAGTCGCGGTCGACATAACCATGTACAGCAGGCTGCACCTCTTCGAGGATCAGCCGGTTCGCCTCCAGCAGATCGTCTTTTTTGCCGGTATCGATCCACCAACCGTCGTGTACATATGGGTAAACGTGGAAGTCGTTGGCAACAAGCCACTGAATTGCGTCGGTGATCTCCAGTTCACCGCGTGGGGAAGGCTGGATCGCATTCACGGCGGTGAAGATGTGCGGGTCGAACATGTAGATCCCGACCAGGGCCAGGTTACTGCGCGGCTCACGCGGCTTCTCGACCAAACGCTCGATCCGCCCTTCGTCATTCAGTTCGGCGACGCCGAACGAGCGCGGGTCGCTCACTTCTTTAAGCACAATCTGCGCATTAAAGTCGGCATGGCCGAACTGCTCGATCAGCGGGCTGATCCCGCCCTGAATACAATTGTCGCCCAGGAACATCACAAAACGATCATCGCCAATAAACGGCTGGCTGATCTTCACCGCGTGGGCCAGGCCAAGCGGCGCTTCCTGCTCGATATAGGTAATCTTCACACCCCAGCGCCGGCCATTGCCGACAGCATCGCGGATCTCGCGTCCCGTATCGCCGATCACGATCCCAATATCATCGATCCCCGCGTCGCGGATCGCCTCGATCACACGGAAGAGCACCGGCTTATTTGCCACCGGCACAAGTTGTTTGGCGCTGGTATACGTAATCGGACGGAGGCGCGTGCCCTTGCCGCCGCTCAGTACGAGGCCTTTCATCGGATTCCTTTCACTGACCATAGGGTTGGTATCTTAGGCGATTCTACACTAATTGAGCATTGCCGCAAGTTCCATCCCGCAGTTACTGATCGTCAAGGACGAAGTCGGCAAACATTATTTATCAAAGCCTCCATATTTCTACCCACAAAGCATTGACAGAACAAACAAACTGACGTATACTACCTGTGCAAGAGATGAACAATATCGGCCAAAAGTCTGTGCAAAACGCACACCCACTTGTGGGGCAAGGCTCACGAGGAGGCGCAACATGATTAAGGTAACCCGGCGCGGCACCGTGGAGGCAGCCACCCCCGAACAGATCTTCGCGGCCCTGAACGATCCGCAGGGCATCGCTCAGATGCTCCCGCGCGTCACGAAGGCCGAGCTTTCGGACGTGGACGAGGCTGCAGGCACGGCCAAACTAGTAACCTATATGGCGCTCGGTGGGATCTTCGGCACGATCCGCTGCGAAGGCAATCTGTCGTGGTCGGAGCCGAACGAAATCGTGTTCAAAGTGCGCACCCCGATGCCGCTGGAGACGCGCTGGACGTTGACGCCCGCGCTCGCTGACACTGAGGTTGCCGCGACGATGTTCCTCGACCTGACACCGTTGCTTGGCCCTATGGCCGCCTTCGTTCCGGTGCAACAGGTTGCTGAAATGCTCAGCAAGGAACTCGATATGGCACTCAAAGCTGTTATGGCGAAGTGCTCCGGCATGAATATGCGTGAGCGTGCAATCGCGGCCTAAGCCGCTCAGAAAAGCCGAAAACTCTGCTATAATCGCGGGGCGTTGCATATGCAACGCCCCGTTTGTTTATATTTCAATTATGCAAGATCTCACGCAACTGAGCCTTGGTTTACTCCTCAGTACTACAATCGGTGGCCTGGCCTATTGGCGGCGGTCGCTTTCGGTCAGCGGTTGGCTCGGCGCAGTCATTGTCGGGACGCTGACGTTTGGCTTTGGCGGCTGGGCCTGGGGATTGACGCTGATTGCTTTTTTTATCACTTCCAGCCTACTCTCGCACTATAAAGAGCAGATCAAAGAACAACGCGCCGCCGAGAAATTCGAAAAAGGCGGCCGCCGTGATGTTTGGCAAACCCTCGCCAATGGTGGCCTCGGCGCACTTTGCGCCCTCGCTTATGCCGCTACCGGCGAACCGATCGCCTTGCTCGCCGCCTTCGCCGGCCTGATGGCAACCGTCACCGCCGATACTTGGGCCACCGAGCTTGGCGTCCTCAGCCCGCACCAACCACGCCTGATCACCAGCGGGCGTGAAGTTGCCCCCGGCACTTCTGGCGGCGTCAGCATCTTTGGCACCAGCGCCAGTGCCCTCGGCGCACTGCTGATCGGCGGCGTATTCTGGTTGTTCACCCTGCTCGAACAGGGCAGCGCTCCGCTCTGGATCATTCCCGCCGCCCTGCTTGGCGGCGTGGCCGGCTCGCTCGCCGATAGCTTCATGGGCGCAACCGGTCAGGCGATTTATGCCTACCCGGATGGCCGCGAGACTGAACGCCGCATCGCCCGCGACGGTCGCCCGACGACCTTCCTGCGCGGCTGGCCCTGGCTCAACAACGACCTGGTTAACCTGATCAGTTCAATCGCCGGCGCCGGCGTTGCTATCCTGGTCATGCTCATCCTCGGCGGATCATGAGCGGTAGAGCGGTAGCGCAGACCCGTGTCAGCGCCCCTTGTCCGCTCGTCCCCTTCTCCCCCTGCTCTTCCAGCGTGCTACAATAGGCGCTATGGATACGCATGAACTTCCTCTGCGCAGTATTACCGTCCTCGCCGATGCACCTGATGCGGCGGCCGGTGCAGTCGCCCAAGCAGCCCGTGAACGCCTGGCGACAATTGGTTATACCGCCCAGTCGTTGCGGCTAGCCCTAGCGCCCAGCAGTACTCCGCCGGATGGCGCAACTGCCCGCACGATCGAGGAGCGCGCTCGCGCCGCCGGCTTCGACTATGTCAACCTCGGCCCTGTGCCCCCGGCGGCGGCTGTCGCTGCTATTCTGGCCACCGAGACAGTATTTTGCTCCACCCTCGTGGCTAGGCCCGGCAGTGCCCCCGATAATGAGTTGATCGCCGCAGCCGCAACGGCAATCGTTCAGATTGCCCACAATACGCCGCAGGGTTTCGGCAACTTGCGCTACTGTGTGTCGGCCAGTGTGCCGCCCGGCGGCCCGTTCTTCCCCGCCGGTTACCACGTTGGCGGCCCGATCCAGGTGGCGCTTGGCGTCGAAGTGGCCGGCCTCGCGCAGACAACCCTCGCTGCCGGCGGGCCGGCTGAACTCAGCGCCGCAATCGGTCGTCATGCGCTGCGCATCGAAGCCACCCTCAATGGGTTGCCCGGCGCTAACTTCACCGGCTGTGATTGGTCGCTTGCGCCGCACCCGGCCCCTGAACGCAGCGCCGCCGCCGCCGTCGAAACGCTCAGCGGCGTGCCCTTCGGCGCGTGGGGCACCCTCGCCGCTGTGGCCCAGATTACGGCCGCGATCCGCACCGCCCAGGCCCGACGAGTCGGCTTCTCCGGCGTGATGTTACCCGTACTGGAAGACGCTACCCTGGCTCAGCGCAACGCCGAGGGTCGCTTTACTCTGCGCGATCTGCTGGCTTTTAGCGCCGTCTGCGGCACCGGCCTCGACACGATTCCCCTCCCCGGCGACGCCACGGTCGAACAATTGTATGGTGTGATTAGCGAAGTGGCGACCCTCGCCGCCGCGCTGAATAAACCGCTCACTGCCCGGCTCATGCCCGTGCCCGGCCTCCGCGCCGGGGAAATGACCAATTTTACGTTTGAGTATTTTGTGAACACACCAGTTATGCAATTGTTGTAGGGGTCAACCCAAAGGAATGAATCGATGCGCTTCCTGCAAAATCCGGTGCTCAGTCGCGAGTTACGCGGACGCATCCGCGGCAACCGCGCACTGATCATTCTGGTAGTCTATCTGCTGATTACTGGTGCAGTAACGCTGCTCGTCTACGCAGCAGCGTATAGCTCATTTTCCCTGGGTATGAACGACCCTGAGGCAGGGCGTGGGATCGGCAAAGCGATCTTCCTAACTGTGATGACGGCCACCCTCGTGCAGGTGTGCGTAATTACGCCGTCGCTTACCGCCGGCGCAATTTCGGGCGAAAAAGAACGCCAAACGTATGATCTCCTGATCACGACGCTGCTCTCGCCCATCCAGATTGCGCTCGGCAAACTCGTCGCGGCAATCGCCTTCGCGCTACTCCTGATTGCGGCCGCCCTGCCGATGGCCGGTTTGGCGTTTCTGTTCGGTGGCGTCAGCGGCACCGAACTACTGATCGGCATCATCGGCTTAATGGTCACTGCGCTTTGTTATGCAACCGTGGGCCTGTTCTGGTCCACGATTATGCGCACGACGCTTGCTGCAACGGTGATGGCGCAGGGCACAGTGATCTTCATCTTGCTGATTATACCGTTCCTGTTTGTAGTCATCTCGTTGATCACCAACAGCTTCGGTGGGATGCCCGGCCCGGCTTTTGTATATAGCATGGGGTTGCTGCTCTGTTTCCACCCCTTTATTGCCCTTGGGCTCACGTCGGCCGCGCTCGAGTCCGGTGAGAATGCCTTCTATACGATGATCCCAACCAGTCAGGGCGATGTGCTTGTCCCCTCACCCTGGATCGCCTATGTTTTTCTGGCCACCCTGCTTACAGCATTGTTCTTTGTGCTGGCCGTACGTCTGCTGAAACCGGTTCAGTACGATCTGCCGCAGCGTAAGCCAAAAAAGGCCAAAAGCGCGTAAAAAAAGACCTGTCAGGTGGTGCGCCACCCGACAGGTCTTATGCGTTCGATAGGCTACAGGCTACTTGATTCGTACGACCGTCAACTTCATCACGCCCGAGGGCGTCTGGACCGTCACCTTCTGACGCGGACGCTTGCCCAGCAACGCTGAGCCGATCGGCGACTCGTTCGAAATACGGCCCTGGCGCGGGTTCGCCTCGGCGCTTCCAACGATTGTCCAGGTCTCTTCTTCGTCATCTTCCTCCATCCGTACGGTTACGGATGAGCCTACGCGCACCTCGCCATTTGCCACCTGATCTTCGTCAATCAACTCGGCACGCGAGAGAATGTGCTTAACATCGCGGATGCGACCTTCAAGGAGCGATTGGGATTTCTTGGCGTCCTCATATTCGCCACTCTCGGAAATGTCACCCAATTCTTTAGCTGCAGCGATGCGTCCGGCAACCTCTTTGCGCTGGACGGTCACCAAATCTTCGAGTTCCGTCTCCAGCTTAGTGCGGCCTTCACGGGTCAGATACGTCGGCTTGTCTGTCATCGCTAAACGCCTTTTTGCTGCTTCACCCGGCGGAGCTATCAGCATGGGAAGGCCGTGTATTCAGCCTTGCTCCGGGGGTACTAAAAAGAAGAACTGAGAGCTAAACTCTCAGTCAGGTCGTTTGCCATGGACTGCGTTGGCCACGACTTAGAACCGTTACACTAACGATTATACGAAATCGTGCGGGGTTTGTAAAGAACCTTGACGGATCCGACCCTTTACGCTAGGATCGAAGTGCAGTGCAGCGCTCTGCGGAGGCTACCCAATGGCCCTTGCTCTGAACCCGACCATCTTCCGTGCGTATGACATTCGTGGCGTCGTTGATGTTGATCTCGACGAGGCGCTCTACCACCGGCTCGGTCAGGCTGTCGGCACGATCTTTATTGCCCAGGGCCACCAAACTATGGTGGTCGGTCGTGATGCGCGCCTGAGTTCGCCGCGGTTTCAGGCCGCGCTGATTAGCGGTCTCCGTAATACCGGCATCGATGTCATCGATATGGGTCAGGTGCCTACGCCGCTCATGTACTTCGCCGTCGAACAGCTCGGCGTCGCTGGCGGGGCGATCGTTTCGGCGAGCCACAACCCGCCCGAGTACAACGGCCTCAAACTCCGCCGCAGCCATCCGACATTCGGCAGCGAGCCGCTCAGCAGCGCCGATATCCAAGAAGTTGCCCAGGTTGCAATCGCCGGCGATTTTGCCAGGGGCGCCGGAAGTCTGCACGAAGCCGATGTCAGCGACGCCTATATCGCGTCGTGTGTGCGCCTGCTTCCCTTCGGCGGCAAACGCCCTCGCGTGGTGGTGGACGGCGGCAACGGCGTGGGCGGCCCGCTCGCCATGCGCACGTATGAAGCCCTGGGCCTCGATGCCATTCCGCTCTTTATCGAACCCGACGGCACCTTCCCGAACCACCATCCCGATCCATTAAAAGCCGAAAATCTCCAAGATCTGATCCGCGTCGTGCGCGAACAGGGCGCCGATATGGGTATTGGCCTTGATGGTGACGGCGATCGCCTCGGTGTTGTCGATAGCGACGGGACAATCGTTTTCGCCGATCGCTACCTGATCGCATTGGCGACGTATCTGCTTGGTCAACGCAAGGGGCCGGTGATCTTCGATGTCAAGTGTAGCGCAGTGCTCCCCCAGGCCATCCGCAGCCTCGGCGGCGAACCAATCATGTGGAAAACCGGCTACTCTTCAATCTCGGCGAAGATGCGTGAAACCAATGCCGTCCTCGGAGGTGAATTGAGCGGCCATACCTTTAGTACTTACCCCGGCCACTACTTCGACGATGGAGCTTTCGCCGGCGCGCATTTGCTCTTCGCCCTCAGCCGGCTCGGCCGGACGCTACAAGAACTGCTTGCGCCCTACCCCAATTTGCCTTCCATCGATGAGGGTCGGATCCCCTTTGCGGAAGCGCTTAAGTTCCAGGTGATCGACGCTGTGCGTGACCATTTTGCCAAAGACCACACGGTTTTTGATATTGATGGCGTGCGGATCGATTTTGGCGACGGTTGGGGTCTCGTCCGGGCCTCTAATACCGAGCCTGCAATCACTACGCGCTTTGAAGCGCAAACGCTTGAACGCGCGCAGGCGATCCGCGACGAGATGCTTGCCGTGGTGAAAGCATTTCAGGCGCGCGTATGAGCCGTTTTCATCCGTATGCCAGCGCCTGGGAAGCGATCTTTGCGGTCGATTTCACCCTCGACCAGGCCCGCCGTCGTGTGGCGCCCCTCGCGCATAGTCTGGCGTCTCAACGCCGAAATTGCCTGGTCGCCTACGATACCCGCTTTATGGGTCAGGCGCTCGCCCGGGCGCTCGCCCAGGATATCGCCGATCAGGGTGGTCGGGTTACGCTTGCCACTACGCCTGCCCCGCTCCCTGCCGTACGTTATGCGCTCGATACCGGGCGTGCCGATTGCGCCCTTGTGGTATCGGCCCGCAATCGGCCGGCGCACTTCAATGGCTTGCTCCTCTACCGCGGCCCCGTCTTCGATATTGCTCTCACCCTCGATCCCGCCGATGCCGTACCAGTCGAAATCACGTTCCCTCTCACCAGCGAACTCCCACCCGAGCAACAACTTGATCTGCGGCCGGCCTATTTAGACGCTGTGCGCGCCCGGCTCGATCTCGATGTGATTCGGCGCGTCTCGCTGACGATTTTTGTCGATGCGATGGGCGGTACTACCGGCAATGCAGTCACCACATTGCTCGGCGATGGCGGGCAGACCCGGGCGATCGAGATCAACCGCGATGCTGATCCCCTTTTCGGGCGGGTCACGCCGCTTCCGCGTGAAGCGAGTCTGACCCGTTTGAAGAAGCTGGTTCGCGAGAGTGATTCACACCTCGGCCTGGCCTTTTCGGCTGACGGCACCGCGCTTGCCGTTGTTGATAAGAATGGCGAACAGATCGAGGTCGCCGAAATCGCTTTGCTCCTGGCATCCTATCTCGCCCGCCAATACCGCCAGCGCGGGGCAGTGGTCATTCCCGAGGGCGCTCTGCCCGATGCGCGTTTTGCGGCCTGGGAAGACGCCATTGGCCTCAAAGTTGAACCAACGTCGGAACCGGCCGCGCGGGTTGCGGCACTGCTCTCGAACGAACGCCGGGGGTTGCTGGTCGGCTGTAGCCATGATGGTGAACTGATTGTCGGCTCCGATGCTGCAACCCCCGATGCCTTGCTTGCCGGCATGTATGTTGCTGAACTTATCGCGCGGAATGGTGGCAACTTGCGTACGCTACTCGATGCCCAGCGCGAACAACTCAAAGCCTGATGCGCGCCATTACCCGCCGTCTCGCCGCGCTTACCGCACTGCGCGGGCCGCTATTGCTGACCTTCGTGGGCGTTGTTTTACTCTCGCTCGGCGTTGCCTATCTCGGCATCCACCTCTATCGTACCGTCGAGGGCCTGCCGCCCTGGGTCTACTATCTTACTGCTCAGTTTATGCCCCATACCTGGCGCGGTGTCTTGCTCTTTGCAGTGGGGCTTGGCACATTAATCGCCGGGATCTGGAGCCTCAGCGGCGTGGTGGTCATCCCGCTTAACCGCGAAGACACCAACCCCGACGGTGAATTGGTTCTCGGTTATCAGCGCTCACAGCCCAAGCCGCGCATTACAGTGCTCTCCGGCGGTGCAGGCATGCTCGTCCTCGCCAGCCTTGGCGAAGCGATCGAGCGCCTCACTTGCGTTGTGCCGGTGCAAGATCCGGTTGAATATTACTATCGCGCCTCGGGCCTGTTTAACTTCCAGCACGTCTATTATGTCGTGCCCACGCCGACGCCGCTCCAGGTTCGCGCTGAACTCGACGACGGCACCGACCTGGATATTCGCCAGGTGGCAATGAGCAACTCCAGCGCCCGCCAGCACGTCGCCCGCCTGTATCTTCCACCCGCCGGCGTTGACCCTGCCGCAGCGCAACTCACCCGCCTCGCCAATGAGGCCATTCGCGATGCCGACGCGATTGTGCTTGGCCCCGGCAGCTTGTTTGAGAGTATCCTGCCGAATTTCCTGATCGCCAGTTTTCGCACCGCTGTGCTCCAGAGTCCGGCCCGCAAAATCTATATCTGCAACCTGATGACCGAGCCAGGCCGCACTACCGGCTTCCGCGTCGCCGACCATATTCGCGCCATCAAGCGCTACGCCGGCTTCACGCCCGACTATGTGCTGGTAAACGCGCAGCGCATCGAACCGGAGATTACCCGGCTCTATGAGGCCGCAAATCAGTCGCCCGTCTATCTCGATCTTGACGATTATGAAGAGACGGCGCTCAATACCGACGATCCACTCGGCCAGCGCCGCCTCATCGTTGAAGGTAGCGTCGTGATCGAGGCCGATCTCGCCGCATCGGTGATCCAGTACACTGCGTCGCTCGCCAACCCCACCGAAAGCCGCGCCGTGCGCGTTCTGCGCCACGACGGCCAGAAGCTCACCGCAGCGATCCTGGAACTGATCCGCCGGACGTGAGCCAGGATGCAGAAGGCACGCAGCAGGCAGCAGTTGACAGTCACCTTGTCACCTTGTCACCTTGTCACTTATGACTCACAATCACCTCGTCCTATTTGAAGATGAACTCTGGCGTCATTTTGCCACTATTGTGCAGGCCAGACCGCTTTTTGCCCTGCGTTGCGGCGCATTTACCGCCCACGAGCGGTTGATGGCGACCACCGGCGCGCCGGTCAGCGGCTTGTGTCGCGCCCACCTGATGGGCTGTTTCGGCCCGGACGATGGCCCATTTTCCCTGCTCCACGACGGCCGCCCATTGTTGCTCGTGAATGGACGCGCCCGTGACCTGAGTTGGCTCACCGACTTGGCCGCCGCCCCGCTGAACACTATCTATCTCGATGGTGCAGACCTGCTCGCCGCGCGCATCTCGCCCGGCCTCGCCAGTGCCGTGCTCTATTTTCTGCGTGAACAAGCCGTTGCTGAAGCTCGCGATGAACTCTGCCGCTTCGCTCACGTCGTCGAACTCCCCCCGGCTAAGCTGCCGCGCCTGATCAGCTTTCCCTGGGATCTGATTACGCTGGCCGGCGAACAAATTGTATGCGATCTGCCGCTGCTGCAAGCCTATCTACCCCAACTCACGGCGCCGCCGCCCGGTGTTCATCTGCATGGCAACCAGATCTATGTGCATCCTACAGCGCGCCTCGACGGCCCGCTGGTCCTCGATGCCCGCGACGGCCCGATCTGCATCGAGGCCAACGCGCATCTAGAACCCTTCAGCTTTGTTCAGGGGCCGTGTTACATCGGTGCCGGCACATTGGTAGCGAGCGCGCGCATCCGCGCCGAGACGAGCCTGGGGCCGGTGTGCCGCGTCGGCGGTGAGGTTGAGGCGAGCACAATTCAGGGTTATTCAAATAAGCATCACGATGGCTTTCTCGGCCACTCCTGGCTCGGCGAGTGGGTCAACATCGGCGCAATGACTACCAACTCCGACCTGAAAAATACCTACGGTAGTGTACGGATCGCGCTCGAAGGTATCGGCCAACGCGATAGCGGCGTGCTTAAGCTGGGCTGTTTCCTCGCCGATCACGCCAAGCTCGGGATCGGCTTGCACCTCAACGGCGGCACAATGATCGGCACCGGCAGCAATGTGTTCGGCATGCATACCGTGCCCAAAAATATCCCGCACTTCACTTGGGGCGGTGATGTCTTCCGCGAGTATCGCATCGACAGCATGATCAGCGTTTCACGCACGGTAATGGGTCGCCGCAAGCGCGAGCTTACTCCAGCCTACGAAGCACTGTTGCGTGCGGCCTTTGCCCTTACCAGGCCTAACCGGGGCGAAATGATCGATGCCACTCCAGCCGCCGTCGCCCCCCACGTCGAACGCGCCCTGGCTCGTGCCGAAGCTGAGGCGGTGCAGGCATGAGTGCGTTACGCAACCTGCCCAGCGTCGATCGCTTGATCCAGGCCGTGCAACACGCCCTCGGCGCCGCCGCCCCTGATCACAGCTTGCTGCGCGAGGTCGTGCGCAACGAACTCGACACGGTTCGGCAGGCCTTCCGTGTCTCCGAGCCGCCGGAAGCGCCCACCCTGGAACTGCTCGTCGAGCGCGTCTGCGCCCACCTCGTTGCGCTTAATCAGCCCAGCCTGCGCCCGGTAATCAATGCCACCGGCGTCATTATCCAGACCAACCTCGGTCGGGCACCGTTGAGTGCAGCCGCCCTGGCCGCGATGCAGCGCGTCGGTGTGGGCTACAGTAATCTGGAATATGATCTGGAAGCCGGCGCACGCGGCAGCCGTCATGTGCACGTGGAAACGCTACTCTGCGATCTGAGCGGCGCTGAGGCGGCCATGGCCGTCAACAACAATGCGGCTGCGATCTATCTGGCCCTGATCGCGCTGGCCGCCGGGCGCGAGGTGGTCGTCAGTCGTGGGCAGGCCGTCGAGATCGGCGGCGGCTTTCGCATTCCCGATGTGCTGCGGCAGAGCGGCGCTGCGCTGGTCGAAGTCGGCACCACTAATCGCACCTACGCCCACGACTACGCCGCCGCGATCAGTGAGCGTACGGCGTTGCTCATGCGCGTCCATAGCAGTAACTTCCGCCTGGAAGGCTTCGTCCACGAAACGAGCCTCGCCGAACTGGCCGAGGTTGGCCGAGCGCACAATGTGCCTGTCCTCGACAACCTGGGCAGTGGTACGCTGCTCGATACGACGCCGTACGGCCTGGCCGCTGAGCCGACTGTTAGCGCAAGCGTGGCCGCTGGGGCCGACCTGATCGCCTTTAGCGGCGACAAACTGCTTGGCGGGCCGCAGGCCGGCCTACTCGTCGGCCGGGCCGACCTGATCGCCCAACTCAAACGGCATCCGCTTGCGCGCGCTCTGCGCGTCGATAAAACCACCATTGCCGGTCTGGAGGCGACGCTACGCAGCTACCGCCGGGGCCATGCCACAACCGAGATCCCAGTCTGGCGCATGATCAGCACCGATGCAGCCGAACTGCAAACCCGCGCAATCGCTTTTGCGGCAGCCCTCGCCGCCGACGGCCTGCCCGCCGCACCGCTCGCCTGCCGCAGCGCTGTGGGCGGTGGATCGCTGCCGGGATCGACCCAACCAAGTTGGGGCGTGGCGATCGATTGCGCCGGAGTGGATAATCTGGCCCGCATCTTGCGAAGAAGTGATCCAACAGTTGTGGCTCGGATTGTCGAAGGCCGGCTTTTGTGCGACCTGCGCACAGTTCTCCCCGCTGAAGAACCCGCTTTAGGCGCAGCGCTGCGCTTTGCGTGGCGTGCCCAAAAAACGCGCGAGAAAGCACAATGATCTACGGCATCCTACAAAACGCGCGAGAAAGCACAATGATCTACGGCATCCTACTTGCAGCAGGTACATCATCGCGGATGGGACAACCCAAGCAGTTGCTCAAATGGCGCGGCCAATCGCTCGTACGCCATGTCGCCGCACAGGCGCTTACCAGCCAGATCGCCGGTCTGGTAGTCGTATTGGGTGCCGCCGCTTCCGACGTACGCGCTGCACTCGTCGGCCTCGACGGCCCGGTACAACTGGTCGAAAATCCCGCGTACGCTACCGGTCAGGCCAGTTCTGTCCGCGTCGGACTTGCGGCTATACCGTCGGCCGCGACCGGCGCGTTGATCATGCTCGTTGATCAACCATTGGTGAGCCCTGCACTGATCAACCAACTAATCACCGCGTTCAGCGTAGCGCCTACTGCGCTGGCGGTTGTGCCAACCTACCAGGGTCGGCGCGGCAATCCGGTGTTGCTGGCGCGATCGCTCTTTGCATCGCTCAACAACCTTGCCGGCGATATCGGCGCACGCGCCGTGTTGGCTGGGCAGGCGGATCAGGTAGTGCAGGTGGAAATCGACGATCGGGCAATTGTGATCGATATTGACACGCCCGAGGAATATGCGCAACTGGAGGGGGGAGCCTAGCGCGGTTGCGGTGAGGGTGTGGCGTATTGCGTATTGTGTGTTTCGATACACAATACGCATACGCAATTCCGTACTACGCACCAAAGAAGGCTTTGTTCTTCTCGGTGAAACTCGCCCATTGCTCCGGCACTGCGTCATCGGCGAAGATCGCCTCAACCGGGCACTCCGGCTCACAGGCGCCACAGTCGATGCACTCGTCCGGGTTGATGTAATACTGGTCGTCGCCTTCGTAAATGCAGTCCACCGGGCAAACTGCCACACACGATGCATCTTTGGTTCCGATGCATGGTTCGACAATAATGTACGCCATGGTACGTGCGCTTCCTCTCGTTCGTAAGTCATCTGTAAGCGGGACAATCCCGCCGTAGGTCGTATTCAGACTACTACACGCCCTGAATGCTGTCTACCACTTTAGTCACAGAGTGGCCAACGAAACAGGTCGAGTTAGGCCCCGAAGCTGGATCAGCGTCCAAAAGCCGTCGCTGGCTGCACCCGACCGGTTTAACCATTACGATTACTCCTCAACAACCCGTGCTAGCCCCACCGGATCAAGCACAATCACCCGGCCACGCTCTAGGCGCACCAAGCCCTCTACAGCAAGCTGCCGCAGCGCACGCCCGGCCATTTCACGCACAGTGCCGGCTCGCTCGGCTAATTCCTGATGGGTTAGTTCGGCAGCACCGCCGGCCGCTTCCTTCAACAACCGCCGGGCCAGCCGCGCGCGCACCGAGCGAAAAGCCAGATCTTCTACCAGGGCCACAAGTTCGCGCAGTTGGCCGGCCAGCGAGTTCAGCGCCGCCAGGGCTAAATCGGGGTGCCGCCGGATCAGCGCCAGTAGATCGGCGCGTGGCAGCAGCAGACACTCAACCAGGCTCATCGCGCGGGCTGTCGTCGGGTTCGGGCCGTCGTCGAAGAGCGGCACGGCGTCAAAATGCTCGCCGGGGCCGGCCATTGCCACCACCTGCTCACGACCGTCAGGCGCCGTACGCGCAAGCCGCACCCGCCCCCGCTGCACAAAAAACAGCCCTGGCGGCTGTTCGCCCTCAAGGATGATCTGCTGCCCCGGCCGATACGTACAACGCTGTACGCGCCGAGCAGTGTCGGCCAGCGTCGGTTCGTCGAGCGTCGACAATAATGGGATGGTGCGCAACTCGTTGATACTAATCACGCGCCTAGTATACCATCGCCGCTGCATCGGCTATAATAACTTATAGCAGTGGGCACATCTACTGCGCCCCCGGTGGGCGTGCAGCGCGCCGCTCCCGCCAAGCGGACGGCTCAATTGTTATGCTCGCCGCTGTAAAGGCGCCCCGATGGGGCGTCTCCTGATCACGGTCACGGCGTCGCATAGCTGGCTCTCGCAAGCACGGTTCGTAAGCCGACCCAACTTATATCCAGCACTAATCTATGCAAACTATCACCCTCACCGACGGCGCAACCATCGCCTATCACGATGTTGGACAGGGTCCGGCGCTGTTGCTGATGCACGGGTTTACCGGCACTGCCCGGGCCCATCTCGGCGGCCTGATCGATGATTTGCAGGCTGATTACCGCGTGATTGCCCCTGATCTACGGGGTTACGGCGCTAGTCGCCCGCCCGTACGCAACTTCCCGCCCGATTTCTACGCCCGCGACGCCGCCGACATGGCCGAACTGCTTGATCAGCTTGCTCCTGGCCCGGTGGTGGCGCTCGGTTTCAGCGACGGCGCCGAGAGCGCGTTGCTGTTGGCTGCGGCTCGTCCCGACCTGGTGCGTGGTGTGGTGGCCTGGGGCGTCGCCGGCGTGATCTCGCCGCAGATGGCGGTTGCTGCCCAGGCCTGGCTGCCCGTCGCCAATTGGGGGCCGTCACGGGCGGCTTGGCGCGCCGAGATTGTTGCGCTCCAAGGCGAAGTTCAGGTCGAACCGCTGATCGGCGGGTGGGCCGCCGCAGCCGCCGCAATCCTCGCCCAAGGTGGCAATATCTGTTATGACCAAGCCAATCAAATCACATGCCCTGCCCTGCTGATCAACGGCGACGGCGAAGTCAACAACCTTCCCGCCGATGTGCAGCGCCTCGCCGCGCGCATCCCGCAGGGGCGCCTCGTCGTTGTACCTGCCAGCGGTCACAGCATCCAGGACGATCAGCCCGCCCAACTGCGCACCCTGATCCGCGACTTTCTCCAAAGCACGCTATAACTTCGTAAGGCCGACGCAACGCTTCGGCTCTGACCGCCGCGTGCCGCCCTGCCGCATGCCTCTGCCCGCGCTACCCAAACACTACCTGTCCACCCATCACCGTCAATGTCACCTGTGTCGTTGCAATCGCCTCGGGCGGCAGCGTGAAGATGTCGGCCTCCAGCAGCACGAAGTCGGCCAAGTAACCCGGCGCCAGGCGGCCCAACTCGCCCTCACGATGCGCCGCATACGCGGCGCCGGTGGTATAGCCGCTGATCAACTCGCCCAGAGTCAACCGCTGATCGGGAAAGCTGCTCTCCGGCCCGCTCAGGTCGAGTTTCGTCCGCTGGAGCGCCGTCCCAATGCCGCGTAGCGGGTCGGGCGAGGCAACCGGCCAATCGGAGCCAAGGGCTAGCTGCGCCCCGGCGTCGGTGAGCGTGCGCCAGGCAAAACCCAGCGGCCAGCGTGTCGGCCCGCTCAGGCGCCGCCAGGTATTTTCTTCGTCCAACCCAAACCCGACGTGGATCGGTTGGAATGAGGCGATCGCGCCCAATTCAGCAAACCGCCCCACATCGACCGGGTCGATCAATTCCACATGTTCTACGCGGTGCCGCGCATCGCGCCGCCCATTCGCATGCTGCGCTGCGGCAAAGCTGTCGAGTGTACGCTGCACAGCTGCGTCGCCAATTGCGTGTACAAACACCTGTAAGTTCCGCGCATCAGCCCGCGTCACCAGGGTTGTAAACTCAGCTTGATCATAATTGGCAATGCCCAGATCATCCGAGCCGTCGGCATAAGGCGCCAGCAACAATGCGGTTTTCGCCTCCACCACGCCGTCCATGAACAATTTCACTGCGCCGGCGCGTAACACCGGCCCCTGATGCTGCGCCGCCAGTTCGGCCCATGCGTCGATCTGCGCCGGGTCCATCCCCGGTGTAATGCTTAGCGGCAGCAACAGTCGCAGGCTCAACTCGCCCGCAGCGGCGAAGCGCGCATAAAGCGCCAACTGATCGGCGTCACCGTCCATGTTGTGTATGCTCGTAATGCCCAGCGCCGCCAATTCGCGCAAAGCACGGCGCAGCAGATCGTCTTGTTCAACCGCGCTAAGCGGCGGAATCAGCCGGCGCACAAAATCCATGGCCGGGCCTTCGCGCAACTCACCAGTCGCTTTGCCCGTAGCATCGAGCACCACCGTGCTGAACGGATTGCCCGTAGCGGCCCCGTGTAACACGCCGGCCTGTTCCAGCGCAACCGTGTTCGCCCAGCCGGTATGGCCGTCGAAGGCGCTCAGAAACACCGGCCGATCAGGCACAACGGCGTCGAGCATGCGCCGATCGATCGCCACCCCCGGCGCAAACAGTCGGTACATCCAGCCTCGCCCAACGATCCACTCGCGATCAGGGTTGGCATCTGCATAAGCGCGCAACCGGGCCTGCAAATCGTCCAGGCTCGTCGCCTCATCCAACTGCAATCGACCCAACGAGCGCGCCCCGATGAGCACGTGCAAGTGGCTGTCGCAAAACCCCGGCAGCACCAAGCGACCCGCGCCGTCGATCTCCTGCGTGCGTGGGCCGCACCAGGCGCTTGCCTCTGCATCGGCGCCCACCCAGACAATCCGATCATCAACGACTGCAAGCGCCGTCGCCCAGGGCTGCGCCGGGTTTTGCGTAGCGATCCGGGCATTGCGCAACAACAACGTAGTGGGGTTATGGCTCATGGAGCTTCTATGTCCCTCGTTTATTGAGTGTCGAGTAGCCGGCCGATCACGTGCGCTGCGGGCTGATCAGTGCGCTCAGGTGCTCCTCATAGTCCGCAGTGCGCTAAAATCGATCACGTGCGCTGCGGGCTGATCAGTGCGCTCAGGTGCTCCTCAAGTCCGCAGTGCGCTAAAGTCGATCACGTGCGCTGCGGGCTGATCAGTGCGCTCAGGTGCTCCTCAAGTCCGCAGTGCGCTAAAATCGATCACGTGCGCTGCGGGCTGATCAGTGCGCTCAGGTGCTCCTCATAGTCCTCAGTGCGCTAAAAATGCACTGCTGCCGCAATCTCGGCCCGCGCCAGGTCTAACCTGTACAGCCACTGCTGTGGGTCGGCATCAAGCCGATCACACCATGCCTGTGCCCCGCCCAGTTCGGCTACCTCGTCGAGATAACGATCGAGCGTCTCGAACTCCAATCCTTCGGTCGCCAGGTAAGCCAGACTAAAATTGCCCTCCCGGCGCAGCAGCAGCGGCCACGAACAATCGCTCCCGATTGTATCGTCGCTGGAATGGTTCACGATGAACTGTGCCGCCCGCGCCGAAAGCCCGCGCGAGGCCGCTGTTACGTCCCATGCCAACCCACTCACCAGGCCGAATGTATGATTAATCAGCGCCTCAGTATCGCGCTGGACGCGAGGGTGGCTGGCGAATGCGCGCACAGTGCGCCCCAGAACGGTGCAGTCGGCCTGCGGCAGCGCAGCGAGCGTCACGGCAAGCTCAGCGGGATAATATTCGGCCCAGTGGAGTACCCGATCGAAATCGCAGAAGTGGATTGTTGTTGCGGTGGGGAACTGCGCCAGCGCTGTGGTAATAGCCAGGCGCCGCCAAAGGCCGAGGTGCAAATGGCCTGTAGGTTGGTTTGCAGCGCCGATCTGGAGCAGGGCGCCGGCATCATGGAGCAACTGCGCGGTCGATGGAACTGTCTGGGGGGTCAGTATTAGGGCCAGACCCGCGTACTGGTCGCGTAGCAGCGGCAATATCCGCGCAAGTTGCGGCTCCTGACGACCCTCGGCATCGTGGTGAGTTGCGGCAAGCACAAGTGTCATATGCCTGCATTATACCCAGAATCACACCGCCCCGGCGGGTGCCGAGGCGGTGTGTTGCTCATTTCAACTGGTCGGAGCACTTGCGTAGCAACGTACTGGTCCTTTGTGGAGTATCGTGCTGCTGACCTTACGGCGCATCCTTTGGGCTACGATGGTAGTGCGATGTCGGGTGCGTCGATGCTGGAACGGGTGCTAGGTTGTTGGTAAGATGTTGAGTGCGATGAAGCTGGAACGGGTGTTAGGTTGTTGGTGTGATGTCGGGTGAGACGGTAGTGTGATGTGGGCTAGATTGGTGCTGCGATGTCGGCTGCGTCTTCCGAAAGGCCATTCCTTCCAGCGATTTGAGCGTTTGCGACCGGTGTTTAGTGAGGTGTTGTGCTGTATTCCGTTCGCTCCTGTATCATAGCAGCGTGGGCATACCACCTCAATACCACATGAGTCCCCCGGCGTTATAACAGGGGTACTATGCCCATGGGACCATAGAGTACCAAGCGAATCCTCTAACACTGCTCATATTGCGCCAGTTACAGCGTTAGGGTAAAATAGGACTAAGGATTAAAAACACTAAAACTTCAAGGAGGTTGTTGCGCGCTATGCCAACCTACGTGTATGCCTGCGACACCTGCGGCAAACAGTTCGAGAAATTCCAAAGCTTTAAGGATGAACCGCTGACTTCCTGCCCCTGCGGCCAGGAGGGTAAAGTCCGGCGCGTAATCCAACCTGCCGGGATCGTCTTTAAGGGTTCGGGTTGGTACATCACCGATAGCCGCGGCAGTAGCAGCGCTGTGGCCAGCGGCACAGAGAACGCCACCCCCACTCCCGCAACTCCCGCTGCAGATACCGCAGATACCAGTACCAAAACGGAAGCAACGCCGGCCGCACCGGTGGCTGTTCCAACTGAGAAGAGCGTAACCAGTGATGCCGCTCCTGCTGCAAACACCTGACCAATCCAGGTTCTTCTGCGGGGCCATTTTATCGGTCATCTTCCCCTCTCGCCAGGCCTGCTTATGTAGCCGGGGGCGCTGTACACTACGGCGTCCCTAAAGCTGTGTCCAGCGTTCGGTTACACGCTTAATCTTCAGGCGGGAGGAAACTAATGTCACATTCCAGCGCTTTGCGCACACTGCGCGACGATGTGCGCGCAATCTTTCGGAATGATCCGGCGGCCCGCAACCTAGCGGAAGTATCGCTCTACCCCGGCCTCCACGCAATTGTCGCCCACCGCTTCGCACATTCGCTCTGGCGGCGTGGCGTGCCCTTTTTTCCCCGGCTTGTCTCTCAGATCGCGCGCTTTTACACCGGCATCGAAATTCATCCCGGCGCCCGCATTGGCTGCGGCTTTTTTATTGATCACGGCATGGGCGTAGTGATCGGTGAGACAACCGAGATCGGGAATTGGGTAATGCTCTATCAGGGCGTTACGCTCGGCGGCACCGGCAAGCAAACCGGTAAGCGCCACCCTACCCTCGAAGATGAAGCCGTAATCGGTGTTGGCGCCAGCGTGCTCGGCGCAATTACGATTGGGCGTGGTGCCCGCGTTGGCGGTGGCGCTGTGGTCGTGAAAGACGTGCCGCCCCATGCCACCGCTGTCGGCGTCCCCGCACGCATTGTCGCCACGCGTGATCCCAAAACCGGTGAGACGCGCCGGATCGAACAACTCCCCGACCCTGAAGGCGAGATGTTGCGCGGCCTGCGCGCCAAAATTATGGAACTTGAAGCGCGCATGGCTGATCTTGAAGATACGACCCATACCCACCACGCTGCGCACCATCTCAATTACGACGCCCTCCCGCCCAGCCTCTGGCGCATCCTCGACGAGATCGACGACCGCCGCAACGGAACCGCCGACGAAGAGTATAATCTGGGAGCGGGGATCTAACTCTATTCGGGACGTGTGGCGCATAAAGCTTGCTGCACCGCCCGTAGATTCACTATGTCAATTCAGATCTATAACACGCTAACCCGTACGACGGAGCCACTGGAGACGATCGAACCGGGCGTGGTACGCATGTATGTCTGCGGCGTTACACCCTACGACGACGCTCATATCGGCCACGCGATGTCGGCGATTGTCTTCGATGTTATCAGGCGTTACCTGGAGTATCGCGGCTATACCGTGCAGCATATCGTCAACTTCACCGATGTAGACGATAAGGTAATCGCCCGCGCCGAACGTGTTGGGCGCGATCCGCTCGAACTGTCCGGCGAGCTCGCCGATGATTTCCTCGCCCAACTTCAGGCGCTCAATGTGCAGCCGGCTACCTTTTACCCCCGTGTCACCCAGACGATTCCTGAGATCAGGGATTTTGTGCAGGGGCTGATCGATAAGGGCTATGCCTACGCCGCTGAAGGCGATGTCTACTTTCGGGTGCGCGCCGATGCCGACTATGGCAAACTCTCCGGTCGCTCGCTCGACGAGATGCTGAGCGGTACCCGCTTCGCGGTTGACCCGCGCAAAGAATCGCCCGCCGATTTTGCGCTCTGGAAGGCTGCCAAGCCCGGTGAGCCGGCATGGGCAAGCCCTTGGGGGCCAGGCCGGCCGGGTTGGCATATCGAGTGCTCGGCAATGAGCATGAAACACCTCGGCGAGCAGATGGACATCCACGGCGGTGGTAACGATCTTGTTTTTCCGCACCACGAAAACGAGATTGCCCAGAGCGAGAGCCTTACCGGCAAGCCGTTTGCCCGCTATTGGGTGCATAACGGCATGCTCCAACTCGTGAACGCCGCTACCCGCGAAGTCGAGAAGATGTCCAAGTCGTTGGGTAATGTGGTAACGATTGCCAACTTCCTGAGCGAGTACGACCCCGATGTCTTCCGCCTGATTGTGCTCGGCAGTTACTATCGTAGCCCGCTTACCTACAACACCGCCATCGCCGCCGACAATGCCCGCAAGCTCGACCGCTTGCTCACCAGCCTGCAACCTGCCGTCGGTGCCGATGAAGCTGGCCCGGCCGCTGCTGTGCTCATTCAGGCCGCCGAAGCAGTTCCGCAGCGCTTTGGCGAGACGATGAACGCCGACTTCAATACCGCCGGTGCCCTCGCCGTGCTCTTTGAACTTGTGCGGGCGATCAACGTGGCCCGCGACGCCGGGGTCGGTGGTACGCCCTTCGCCGCCGCCCAGGGAACGTTGCGCGAACTCGCCGGTGTGCTCGGTCTGCGCCTCGCGCCGCAAGCGTCTGGCGCAGGAGCCGATGTCGCCCCATTCATCGAGCTACTCATTGAATTACGCGCCGAATTGCGCAAAGCCAAGCAATACCAACTCGCCGATGTCGTTCGCATGCGCCTGAGTGATCTTGGGGTGACCCTTGAGGATAGTCCCCAGGGGACACGCTGGAAGTTGTGACCGTCGGGCAGTCTGACAGTTTGGCAGTCTGACAGTCTGACAGTTTGGCAGTCTGACAGTTTGGCAGTCTCCAGTTCCCGGTGCGCTTAAAAACCTGGGGACTGGCAGACTGCGAACTGAGAACTGAAAACCCATGACATGGCTCGAACTCTCTGTCGAAGTTGATAACGAGGCCGTCGAGGCCGTGTCCGAACTATTGGCGCGCTATGGCTACAATGGCGGTGTGGTCGTGGAACCGGCCTGGACGCCCGGCGACGAAGGCCCGGAGTTTCGCTACGATCCGACCCGCCCGGTGCAACTACGCACGTACGTGCCGCTCGATGCCGCCAGCGAAGAGGTGCGTCAGCGCATCGCGCAGGGGCTACACTTCCTCGGCCAGATGCGTCCGGTTGGCCCACTCCAGACGCGCACGCTGGAGGAAGAAGACTGGGCGAATGCCTGGAAGGAACATTACACCGTGCTGCGCGTCGGCGCCCGCACCGTGATCGTGCCTTCGTGGCTGGTGTATGCGCCGCAACCCGATGATGTGGTGATCATGATGGATCCGGGCATGGCCTTCGGCACCGGCCTGCATCCCACCACTCAACTCTGTCTCCAACTGCTTGAACAGTATGCCCGCTCCGGCCTGCGTACCCTCGATCTTGGCTGCGGCAGTGGCGTGCTCGCCATCGCCGCTGCACGCCTTGGTGCCGGCCCGGTGCTCGCCCTCGACAACGACCCTGTCGCCGTGCAGGTGGCCGCCGAGAATGTGCAGCGCAACGGCGTGGCGAATCACGTAACCGTGGCTGAAGGCAGCCTGGGCGCCGGCCAGCAGATGGGCCATTGGCTCAGTGGCGATTTCGGTGAGCAGGAAGTGTCTGCCGGCGCTCAGCCCTCAGCCCTCAGCCCTCAGTCCCTTGATCTCCTCGCCGCCAACTTGATTGCCAAGGTGCTTGTTATTCTTGCTGCCGACAGGCCCGCCGCGCTTCCCCCCGGCGGCTTCCTCACCAGCAGCGATAAAAACAAGCACCTTGGCAATCAAGTTGGCGGCGATGAGATCAAGGGACTGAGGGCTGAGGGCTGAGGGC
>JBBRUG010000054.1:0-22568 GCA_038247995.1 Chloroflexales bacterium
CCATTGGGGAAAATTCCTTGCTGCTGCCTCCCGTAGGAGTCTGGGCCGTGTCTCAGTCCCAGTCTGCCTGGTCGTCCTCTCAGACCAGGAACCCGTCATTGGCTTGGTGCGCCGTTACCACACCAACTACCTGATGGGCCGCAGGCTCGTCCCGGAGCGCCCGAAGGCTTTCTTTCGCTTGCGCGAACCGTATGCGGGATTGTCTCAGATTTCTCTGAGGTATCCCCCACTCCAGGGTTGATACCCACGTGTTCCTCAGCCGTGCGCCACGCAGCGGGGCAAGCCCCCTGCGTCCGACTTGCATGCATTAGGCACGTCGCCAGCGTTCGTCCTGAGCCAGGATCAAACTCTGCGTTGATGTGAATGGAGTCTGATTTAAATCAGACCCACCACAGTTTGGGCCACGTACATCATCACGATTCAGTTGTTCAGGTACATCCGTGAGGCATTAGGGCGTTAAAAAACCAGGCTGCGGGTCCCCCCTCTGCCTGGCGACGTCTTCGAGTTTCCTCGACGCGTTTCGCTAAGTTTTCAGCCTTTACGACTGCCTCAATTGGGAAGGTTTTCTTCTCGAAAGAAGTGAAACCGTGCTTTTACCCTCGTAGTATAACACACCGTCGTTGTTTGTGCAACTTTCTGCGCGTTAGACTTTGCAAGAGCAAATTTTTGCTCGTACAAGAGGGCTATCAGGAAGATCAGACCAAGAAAAAAACCAGGCTGCGGGTCTCCCCTCTGCCTGGCGACGTCTCTGAGTTACCTCAGCGCGTTTCGCTTGTTGTTTCTGAGCGCTTCGCTTTGTCTTGGTTTGCCTCACTAGGAGTGAAACCGTCTCTCAACCTCACGAAGTATAGCACAGGGCACTAAACCTGTCTAGAGGGTAAATGTTAGAGAATTGTTAACAGGTGTGCATGGTATAATTCGCGCAGCATGACCCTAAATAAAGAGGAGGCGCAGGGATGGAGCGTCGTGTCGTTGTAACTGGGATGGGTGCAGTAAGCCCGCTCGGGTTGAATGTGCCGGAGCTGTGGCAGGGCATTGTCGAAGCGCGGAGCGGTATCGGGCCGATCACCCTCTTTGATAGTACAGACTTTGATACGCACTTCGCTGGTGAAGTACCCGGGTTCGACCCGACCAGTGCGATGGAGCGTAAAGAGGTGCGCCGCACCGATCGATTCGTACATCTGGCGCTGGCGGCTACGCAAGAGGCGATGCGTACATCGGAACTGGCGATCACTGAGGCAAACCGCGACGAAGTGGGTGTCTTTATTGCCAGCGGTATCGGTGGGATTGCCACGCTTGGCGAACAGTACGATGTGCTACGCACCCGCGGCCCCAGCCGCATCAGCCCTTTTCTCATTCCAGCGATGATCACGAACCTGGGGGCAGGCCATGTCTCGATCGCCACGGGCGCCCGCGGGCCAAGCTATTGCATCACTTCGGCCTGCGCCAGTTCAGCCCACGCGTTGGGTGAGGCTGCCGAAACGATCCGGCGCGGTTGGGTGAAGGCAGCAATCGTCGGTGGCAGTGAGGCTAGTATCACCCCGATTGGCATTGCCGGCTTTAATGCGATGCGGGCACTCTCGACCCGCAACGATGATTATGCCGCCGCTTCGCGCCCGTTTGATGCCGATCGCGATGGTTTTGTGATGGGTGAAGGCGCAGCAGTACTGATCTTAGAAGATCTGGAACACGCTCAGGCCCGTGGTGCGCATATTCTGGCCGAGTATGTTGGTTATGGCGCCACCTCGGATGCGAACCACATCACTAATCTGACCGAAGACGGCGACGGTGTCGCCCGTGCAATCCGGCTGGCGCTGCAACGTGGCGGCCTCACACCGGACGATGTGGACTATATCAACGCCCACGCCACCTCTACGCCGGCTGGTGATCCCGTGGAAACGGCGGCGATTAAGCAGGTCTTTGGCGGACGCGATCAGGCCCCCCCCGTCAGCGCCAGCAAGTCGCAGTTTGGGCATCTGCTTGGCGCCGCCGGTGCGCTGGAAACGATTGTTTGTATTCTGGCAATGCAGCACAATCTGCTACCGGCCACGATCAACCTGGCTAACCCCGACCCGGCGTGTGATCTGGACTATGTGCCCAACACGCCGCGCCCGGCCACGCTTAATGTCGTACTGAGCAACTCGTTCGGCTTCGGTGGCCACAATGTGTGTCTCGCCTTCCGACGGTACGTGGAGGGATAACGGGTAGTGGCCGATGCAAGCAGCGGCCACTACCCGAAAAGAGTCTATGCCCACACCCCTCGAAGCGCTCGTCGGCGTGACGTTCCAGAACTCGCAACTGCTGCGGAGCGCCTTCGTGCACCGCTCGTTCTTGCACGAACACCCCGAACGGTTCCCCGAACTGAGCACTAACGAACGCCTGGAGTTTCTCGGCGATGCAGTGCTCAATTTCCTCACTGCGTCGTGGTTGTTTGCCCGCTTCCCCACCCAAACCGAGGGCGAACTCACCAGCCTACGGGCGGCATTGGTGAAAACTACCACTCTCGCTGAGTTTGCCCGCGAACTGGATCTCGGCAAACACGTACTGATCAGTCGCGGCGAAGACAGCCCGACAGCGCGCGATCGGTCGGCGTTGCTTGCCGACGTATTTGAGGCAGTGCTGGGCGCGATCTATCTCGACCAGGGGCTAGACGCAGCACGAGCGTTTATCGAACCGTACCTCGAACGTCAGGTCGCCGCGATCCTTGCCGGCGCTGTTGCCCAGGTCGACTACCGCACCCGCTTACAGGAACGTGCTCAGGCAGCCTTTAACTATACGCCAGTGTATCAGATGATTGACGTGACCGGCCCTGACCACAAGCGTACCTTCACCCTGGAAGTTCGCGTCGGCGATAAACCGCTGGGTGTTGGGAGCGGCCCAAGCAAGCAATCTGCCGCGCAAGCTGCGGCAAAGGTAGCCCTGGAAACAATCGAAGGCACTCTACCGCCGCAGGCCAGATCATGAAACGGATCCTGATCACTGGCGGCACCGGCTACCTGGGTAGTGCGCTGGTGCGTCAGGCGCGCGATCAGGATGCCGTTGTTGCTGCGACGTATTTCAGCCGCCCTCCCGAACTGCCTGGCATCACATGGCTTCCACTTGATGTGCGCGACCGGGATGCGATTGATCGCACGCTCGATCAGTTTGCTCCCGCTGTAGTGATCCACACGGCCTTCCGTCAGCATGGCCCAGAACTCAGCGCCACAACCGCAACCGGCGCGGGAAATGTCGCTCAGTCTACGGCTGCACGCAGGATCAGGCTCATCCATATGTCGAGTGATGCGCTATTCGACGGTGAGTTGCGCGGGGTGTATACTGAGGATGATCCACCCAGCCCAATTACCGCCTATGGCGAAGCCAAAGCCGCCGCCGAAGCGCTGGTAGCTGCGGAGCATCCGACGGCCGCAATCGTGCGTACATCGCTGATCTATGGCTTCGATCCGCCCGATATGCATACCCAGTTTGCGCTCGATGTGGCGGCGGGGCGGCGGCGGGAAGCGCTCTTCAGCGACGAGTTGCGCTGCCCGATTTATGTAGAAGATCTGGCGGCGGCGCTTTTGGAACTAGCTGATCTAGCTTATGCCGGGGTGTTGCATATCGCCGGCGCCGAAACAGTGAGCCGATACGTGCTGGGGCGGATGCTCGTTGGGGCCAATGGCGGCAACCCTGACGCACTGAAGAGCGCACTGAGCGCCGAACAACCGGTACGCCGCCCGCGCAATTGTGCCGTCGCGATTAGTCGGGCGCAAGTATTGTTACGTACACCGTTGCGCGGCGTGAGCGCTGTGTTACGGGAGCGTGGGGTAATGCAGTGATGCGGGGTGATAGGGGTAATGCGGTGATGCGTAGCGCATGTTTCGGCAAATCGAACGGCTATGCCGCAAGCGCGTAGTGATCCCAGATTGTCATCAATTATTTGTCGTCCTTCACATTCGACAAAGAGGTATCCCATGGATCAAATCCCAGAGGCGATTGTCGCGCTGATTGGCGATCTGTGCGGCGAGGACGAGTTTCTGCGTACGCAGGCATCGTTTGCGCTTGGTGTGCTGGGTGAGCCGGCAGTTGCGCCACTGACGACCTTGCTGAGCGACCCCGACTCAATGATCCGCAAGCGGGCCGCGTGGGTGCTTGGCGTGATCGGCGTGCCCGCGCTACCGGCGTTGCTGAACATGGCCGAGGGCGAGGATGAAGCGCTGCGCATCGAAGCCATTCGTGTACTTGGCGTCGTTGGCGAGGCCCGTGCGCTGAACCAGTTGTTTCAAGCGCTGGCCGACCCAAATCTACGGGTTGCGGCGCGCGCCGCCCGCGCGATTGGCAAAATTGGCGATCCGCGCGCATACCACGCGCTACTCACCGCACTCCAGCATCCCGCGCCCGATGTGCGCTACGAAGCCTGTCGTGCGCTGGTGGATATCCACGTACCCGATGCGATTGCTGTGCTCCACGAACACGCTGAACGCGATACGGGCATCGCGAGTTGGGGGGCGCCGGTAAGCGATGCCGCCCGACGCGCCGCCGCTGAGTTAGCTGCCGCCGCCGTGCCTCGCGCCCCTGACGAAGACTTTGATCGGGCTAGCCAGTTGCTGCGCGATCAGCAATGGTAAATGCAGAAATCAGCGCGATACAATCCATGCTTTAGCCTTCGGAACGCGAACTGATTGTGCCGCGCACGATGTACTCGACGTACTCGGCAATGTTGGTTGATCGATCAGCGATCCGCTCCAGGTTGTGGCCCACCCAGAGCAGATAGATCCCGTTCAGGACAAAATCTGGGTCGCGGCGCATCACTGCAGTCGTGGCTTGCGTCAGTTGTTCGTAGAGCGCATCAACGTGGTCGTCGTCGGCCTTTAAGCGCAGGTTGAGCGTTGGATCGCGCAGCACCAAGGCATCGCGGGCGCGGCTGAGCATACTGCGCGCCGCGTGAAACATCTCTTCAATTGGGTCGGGCAGCGGATCAGCCAGCTTGCCGCCCGCCCGAACAACCACCTTGCAGATCCCTTCGGCGTAATCGCCGATCCGCTCAAACTCGCCGGCACACTGCATGTAGGCGCTAATCAGCCGCAGATCGCCGGCGACCGGCCCTTGCGTCGCAATCAGGCGTGTGGCATGATCGACCAGAGCTGCTGTGGCCTCGTCGATCCGATCATCGGCCTTGATTAGTGCCTGAGCCTCGCCAACGGCACCATTGCGCAGCGACCAAGCGGCGCGTTTGATCGCTTCATCAGCCATCATGCCCAGGGCCAACAGTTCCCGTTGCAGTTCGTCCAGGTCGTGCCGATAATTCTCGCGTAGCTCGTGCATCGCCCTCCCCTCTCACGTTTGTAGCAGATGCAACTGCGATCGTCTTGTGCGCTGCGGGCCATACGGGCCACGCAGCACAAAGCCAACTATACCATCATTTCTTATGCGCATTGGTCTGGACGCACGTTATACCGGGCGCCACTTTCCCGGCATTGGTCGTTATACCCTCGGCTTGGCGCACGGCCTGGCTGAACTGAGCCACGGGCATACGCTCGTGTTGATCATCGGCCCCGCAGCCGACACAATGCGCTACAGCCTTGCCGAGATCGCCGCACGGCCCGGCGTTGAATTAGCACAAGCCCGTTCAAAGCCGTTTGCGCCGGCGCAACAATACGAACTGCCGCGCCTCGCGCGCCAGCTACGGCTTGATCTGCTGCACTCACCCTATTTCGTCAAGCCGTACCTGGGCCTGCCCTGCCCGTCGGTACTCACGATCTATGATCTGCTCGGCTGGCGTTATCCGCGTACACTTTCGGCGCGTGGTCAGTTGCTCTATGGCCTACTTATGGGCCTGGCGGTACGCACCGCCGATGCACTTGTAACCGTGTCGCTCAGCACGCGTGACGATCTTGCTCACCGCTATAAGTTGGCGGCAAGCAGCATCGACGTAACTCCGCTGGCCGCCGAACGGCGCTTCCAACCGCAGGCGCCCGAAGCTATGGCCGCCGTGCGCGAGCGCTACAAACTCCCCGAGCGTTATCTGCTCTACCTGGGGGCGAATAAACCGCACAAGAATCTGGAACGCCTGTTACGCGCCTGGGAGCGCGTTATTAACGCAGGGGCGGCGCCGCCCGATGTCATGCTGGTGCTGGCCGGGCATGAAGATCCGGCCTACCCTGCGGCACGGCATTTTGTGGCCGCGCGAAATCTGGCTGCGCGGGTGCAGTTTCTGCCTGATCCCGCCGATGCCGATCTGCCGGCGCTTTACAGCGGCGCACTACTATTTGTTTTTCCGTCGTACTACGAGGGTTTCGGCTTACCGCCACTTGAAGCGATGGCCTGTGGCGCGCCGGTGCTGTGTAGTTATGCGGGCAGCTTGATCGAGGTGGTAGGGAACGCGGCGCTGACCGTCGATCCCTTCAATTTTATTGAAATAGCTGAGGGGTTGAGCCGCCTATTGCACAATGCCGCACTACGCCGCACCTTGAGCGAACGTGGGTTACGCCGGGCGAATACCTTCACCTGGCGCCGCACCGCCCTGGAAACGCTGCGCGTGTATGAGCGGGTGGCGGGCGATGTAGGACAGCGTGGCTGAAGTTGGTCTGCGGTATGACGTGTTGTGCATTCCTACGGCGTTGGTAGCGTTGGTGGCGTGAGCAGCGTACTGCTGGCCCAGCCAATGCTACCCAGGCTTACGCGTACCGGCGAACAGGCAATGGGCGCCTCGATAATGCGCACCCGATACCAGAGCGACCCATCGGCTGTCGTCTGCTCGGTAAGAATTTCCACCTGATCATCGGCGCAAATTTGGCCGATCACCGTTTCAGGCACCACAACCGGCTCATTGCGCAAGTTGCCGCCGTTGATGACACTACTGCGTCCAAGCACCTGTTCCCCAACCACCGTCGGTGTTGCCGCCGCCGTCGCAGCCGCCGCCGCTTCAGCGGTTCGGCTGACTGTCGTAGCGGTATAGCCCAGCAGCGTTTCGGCCACAAACGTCGCCTGCACAACAGCGGTTTCGGCTGCGGCCTGACGGGCTACATCGATCTGGCGTACGGCCAGTACGCTGCCGCCGCCAACGATGATAAACACGACGCTAAGAATCAGCACATTCGCCAGCGCCCGGAGCGGGCCGCCGCGGCGTGGTGCATTGGGTCGAAAGAAGCGATCCCAGTCGCGCGGGTCGGCTTTACGTGGCATCTAAACCTCATCGGAATGCAGAATGCGGAATGCAGGGTTGCTGGCTGATGCTTGAGCGCAGCTGAGGGGGACTTCGAATAATAGTGGTCGGTCGGCGCAATGCAGATTGTGAACTGCAACAGTCAGACTGTCAGATTGTCAGACTGTCAGACTGTCAGACTGTGATAGAACGACACGCAACACCGGTTGGCGTTCGCCGGTAAGTTTGAAGCCAAACCAATGGTAGAGGCGCTGGGCATTGGCATTGTATGCCTGAGTATTCAGTGTGATCGTATCGGCTTGCTGGCGTTCAGCGTACCGAATAACTTCATTCAGCAGACGTACGCCAATTCGTTGACCCTGATACTGTGGATCGACCGCAATCCGCACCAGATGCACCAAGCGTCCGCCGAAGTGAGTCGTAGCATAGGCATAACCGACGGTTGCACCATCGAGCGTGGCGACAAGAAAAAACGGCCCCTGTTCGATCGCCGGGCCGAGCAGGGTGTCGTCTTTCGTCCACTGGACTTCAAAGCAAGCATGGTCGAGGCGCAGCACCTCGCTGAGATCAACGGCTGTAGCGGGCCGAAGTTGCACAATCAGGTTGCCGGGCGTGGGAATGGCATAGTTGCGCTTCTCATAAACCACCATCTCGGTATCGGGGGTGAAGCCGTTAGTGGCCAGGATTGGGGTCAGCCAGCTATCGGCAACATCGTCGCCGGCATAGTAGAGGCTGTGTACACCCTGCGCACTTAGCATAGTTCGTAGTGCGTTGAGCAACGTCACAATCTGCGCTTGGAGTTCGCTGCCGTCAACCACGGCAAGCGCACGCAGCCAGCACATTTGCGCCGTGGGCCAACTCACCAACGCCACGCCCCAGCACTCCTCGCCGACCAGCATCACGACGCCATAGCCTGCTTCAAGCGTACTCGGAAGCGCCGCGCCGCTCAGATTGTTGTACCGTTTGGCCCCATCGCGGAGCACCCGGGCGACACGGGTTAGATCGGTAGCAGCAACTGGGCGTAACGTTGCGCGGCTCAGATCAAGACTTTTGCGAAACAGCCACATACTCCGTGGTATGATCTAAAAACGATCCGGCGGGCCGGACCGCCCGGATCGCATACGTCGCCGCTCTTACATTCGACAAGCTGATCAAGAATCAGCCCGAATACTCATCACATTGTACCAGAAGATGTCAGCATTTTCCTTCAGGCACTACATGGAGACGCAGTGGCGTCGCGCGTTCGGACTGAATATTTCGCCGGTTTCAACGCTGCTGTTTGTGGGCGGACAGTTTGCAGCAACGCAATGGCCGGCCATTCACGCGCTGGGGGTGCGCGCAGTGCTCAGCATGCAGGCCGAGCAGATTGATCGCTTCAGCGGGGCGCCGACGCCACAATTCATGCGGCTCATGGTGCCCGATTTTTACGCACCGACGTTGGAACAACTTGATCAGGGTGTGCAATTCATCGCTGCGGCCCACGCCGAAGGCTTGCCTGTATTTGTGCATTGCCGTGCCGGGGTTGGACGTGCCCCGCTGATGGCTGCGGCCTACTTGATGGCCAACCGGGGCAGCGATCGCCAAACTGCGCTGGGCGATTTACGCGCCGCCCGGCCCATTGTTGCCTTGAATACAGCCCAGTACGCCTGTTTGGATGCGTATGCAGTACGGTTGCAAGGTTCGCGCATTCAGGAAGGGTAAGAGTGGAAAAGAAATTTCAGGTGCCGGGGATAACGGCGAAATTGCATATGGCTCGCATGTAGATCGTATCCAGTAACTCAGTGGCAATCATTGCGCTCAGTGCCCTAAATGGTATAATGCGGCGGTTTTGGAAGGATCTAGCCTGCTATGGAGCGTGTTGCGGCCGTTAAATATCAGCGACTGGCGCCCGATGAACGCCGGATCTGGGGCATCGGCGCGCTTCTGGTTGCGCTTGCGCTGCTGATCGGTGCGCCAGGTTTGCTTGGCTGGTTACCGGGTGCGCTGCTGGGCAGCCTACCGGTGATCATTGCCGCGTTGGCGCTCTACAGCTTGCCGGGCCTGGCGTTGTTGCGCTGGCTTGGCCCATCCGATCTGACCTTTGCCGAACGCGCTTGCCTTGCATTGAGCCTGAGTCCGGCCATACCACCGTTGTTGTTGCTGTTCAGCGAGCCACTAGGCATGCGTTGGGGGCCGCTGTCGGCCTGGGGTATATTGACCCTCTGTGTTCTGCTCGCCCTCTGGCCGCGTACCGGCGCGCCCTGGTTGCGTCGCCCAACACTGGCCTTGCAGCCAAGCGATGGCGCATTACTGGCAATAACCCTGGCGGCGCTGATCACCCGGCTTTATGCCGCCCGGGATCTGGCTGCCGGCCAGTTCGGCGACTCGTACCATCACACCATGATCGCCCAGTTATTTGTTGATCATGGCGGTTTGTTTCGGTCGTGGTTGCCCTATACACCGCTTTCCACCTTTACCTACCACTTCGGCTTCCATGGCTCAGCGGCCTGGCTCCACTGGCTTAGCGGCGTTCCGGTGACCCAGAGCGTTGTGTTGACGGGCCAGATCATGAGCGCACTGGCGGCGCCACTGGCCTATGTCTTTACTTTGCGCCTCTTCGGCTCGCAACGCGCCGCCCTTGGCGCGGCCTTTGCCGCCGGCATGCTCAGTATGTTCCCAGCCTACTATGTGAATTGGGGACGGTATACCCAACTTGCCGGGCAGATGGTTTTGCCGGCTACATGTGTCGCCTGGATGCTCCTACTTGATCGGGCTGTAGCGCTCGATGTGCGCCCTCAGGCCCTGCTGCGCCCGCTCGCGCTGGCCGTGATCGCCACCGCCGGCACGGCGTTAAACCATTACCGGATCGGCGTTTTCGCGGCGCTGTTTGTGCTCGTTTATGCCGGCTATCTGCTGATTACGCGGGTACGTTCACCCCGAGCGCTCGTGCGGCTGAGCAGTTGTGGCGCGCTCGCCGGCACCGGTGCCGTGTTGCTCACTTTGCCATGGCTGCTGCGGATCCGTGAGGGCGCCCTGCTGCGTCTGGCCGGCTACTATCTTTCGACAAGCACCGACATCAGCAATGGCTACTCGGCGCCCGATATGGCGCGCGCTCTTGCGAACGGGATCGGCTGGTTGGCTGTACTTGGCCTGTTGGCATTGCTCGTTGGCCGCCACTGGCAGGCGCTCGTGTTGGTGGGTTGGACCGGCTTGGCCTGGTTGGTCGCCAATCCGCACCTGCTGGGGCTCACCGGATCGGGGATCATCTCGAACTTTGCCGTCGTGGTCGCCGCGTATCTCGTGCTCGCGCCGCTTGCCGGGGCAGGAATTGCGGCCCTGATCAGCGGCATCGGGCGGCTAACCCAGCCCTGGCCGCGCGCCGCCACCGCACTACCTATCGCGCTTGGCGCCATGCTGCTTGCCGGTGGGACATTCATTCAGGTGCGGATGGTTGATCCTGCATTTGGTCTCTACACCCATGCCGACGAGCAGGCGGTGGCCTGGATTCGCGCCGAAACGCCGGCTGACGCAAAATTCTTCGTCAATAGCTTCCCAGCCTTTGGTGATACTGTTTATGCCGGGAGCGATGGCGGCTGGTGGCTGACCCTCATGGCCGGGCGAACGACGAACCTGGAGCCGATGGCGCTCGGCTTCGAGGCTGCCGCCACAACCGGCTACTATCAGACTGTGCTTGATCGCAATCGAATGGTGCTTGAGCATCCTATCGACAGCCCGGCGGCGGTTGAAGCGCTCCGCGCCGGGGGCTATACCTATCTCTACGATGGCCCGGCAGCGAATCCGCCCGGCGAGTATCTCGATCCGGCCCAGCTCAACGATTCAGCGCTTTATGAACAAGTGTATAGCCAGCATGGCGTCACGATCTGGAGGGTGCGTTAGTGCGAATCAGTATCGTTGGACCAACATACCCTTACCGTGGCGGCATTGCACACTACACGACGCTGCTCGTGCGCCATTTGCGCCAAGCTGGCCATAGTGCGCCACTCTATTCGTTTACCCGTCAGTATCCGCGCTGGCTTTTTCCCGGCAAAACCGACAAAGATCCGTCGAGCACGCCGCTGCGCGTCGATTGTGAATATATCCTCGACCCGATCAACCCACTAACATGGGTGCAGTTAGTGCGCCGGGTGCGTGCCGACAATCCTGATCTGCTCGTATTGCAGTGGTGGGTGCCCTACTGGACGCCCTGTCTGGCGACGATCGCCCACATGATCCGCCGCGAGACGCGCACCAAGATCGCGATTATTTGCCACAATGTGATGCCCCATGAGGGGGGTGGTTTTTTTGATCGGCGGTTAGCGCTGACGGTGTTACGCCGTGGTGATGCGCTGATTGTCCATAGCGAACAGGATCGCTACAAGTTGCTCGCACTTTTGCCGCAGGCGCGGGTGGTGAAGGCCCAAATCCCTTCATACGGCGAATTGGTGCATCAGGTCGATGAAGCGGACACGAGCGATTTACGGCGTGAGTTGGGCTTGCCCGAAGGTACGCCTATTCTGCTCTTTTTTGGCTTTGTGCGGCCTTACAAGGGCCTGGAGTATTTAATTCAGGCGTTGCCGCTCATTCGCGCACAACTCCCGGCGCATCTGCTTGTGGTCGGCGAGTTCTGGTCTTCGTCTGAGTTTTATGAACGCTATGCCCGTGAGTTTGGGATCGAGCAGCATATCACCTTCGTGAACCGCTACGTGCCAAACGAAGAACTTCAGCCCTATTTTGATCTGGCCGATGTAGTTGTGCTGCCCTACGTCTCGGCAACCCAGAGCGCGGTAGTGCAACTCGCATTCGGCTTCAACAAACCCGTGATCACAACTCGCGTCGGCGGCCTGCACGAAGTTGTTCACGACGGGATCAACGGCCTGATTGTGCCGCCGCAGGACGAACAGTCGCTCGCCAATGCGGTGATCCGCTTCTACCGCGAACCGGTCGGCGCGGCAATTCGGGCCACGATGGCTGCCGGCGGCACAACTTCGGCCTTCACATGGTCGGATCTGGTGCGCACGTTGGAACAGGTATACACGGATCTACGCTGAGGAAGAGACACCGAGCAGGGTACCCAAAAGACCTGTCAGTTGGCGCAAGAGGCACCGTATTCGTAATCGGAATACATTCCGCGCTCACTGACAGGTCTTCTGGTTTGTAGCACCTGCTGCCTGGATCGTACTTCTATGGCAGCGGATAGGCCAGTTCACCGAGATCGATTGTGTCGCCGCCAGTCACCTCGATGATCAGATCGCCATTATTGGCGCCGGTGGGATCGTTCAAGAGCACCGTGCCCTGAACCAGATCGAGCATCAGCCCATAACGTCCGGGTGGAACATCAACGAAGATGAATTCGCCGAAGGCATTGAACACGGACTGAGGGGCCGCATTCTTATCGACGGCTACCATTACTTCGTCGCCGGTATCGGCAGCGAGAACAGGCCCAAGATAGAGTACGCCGCTGGTGAACGGTTCTTGCTCTCCGCCATCGGTAATACGCAGGATGATGCCGGTCACCACACCCACCTGATCGGAACTTGGCTCCGGTACAACTACCGGCTCGTTGCTCACTGGAGTCGTTGGCGCGGCTTCCGGCGCAGGATAGGCAGTGCTATTGGCGCTTGGCGCCGGGTAAGCATCTGTGGCTGGGTCAGGGTAAGCATCACCCGGCGCGGCAGGTGCGGCAGTCGGCTCGACACCGGCTGGTTCCGTCGTCGGAGTGGGCGCCGGCTGGCTACAAGCCGCCAGCAACAAGACGATCAGGCTGAGTACAGCCCATGCAGAAATTTTTCGCATTGGTTATTCCCCCTTGCGCAGCACAGAGCGCTGTGCATTAAAAAAGGGAAGTGCGGAGGGCATTGACTGCCCCCCGCAACTCCCCTTATGGATCCGAACCAGTCAATTAGCTGTTGGTTCCCTCGTACACGAAGAACGTGTCCACGGTACCCGAGTTCAGCAACTGGTTGGCGATACCTACGATGCTAGCGCCAGCGGCGGCAGCGGTGCAGACGCCCGAACCGTTGAAGCCGTTGGCGATTGCGCCATTCTGAACCGGGGTATAGGTGCCACCGGGCGGCAGCGACGCGCTGGTCTGCGTGCCGGTTACGGTCTGGCCGGCAATCGTGCCACGATAGGTGCAGGTGATCGTGGTGGCAACGTCACCGACGTTAATCAAGCTGACACCCGTGAAGTAGCCGAAGAAGCGATCCTGGATCAGCGGGTAGACTACCGTCGCCGTCGCGTTGTCGGCGGTGAGCGACGAGTAGGAACCACCACGGTTCGTAGCGCTGTTCAGCTGGTTGACAACCGCCACGAGCGACTGCTCAGTGCTATTGGCCGTCACACGGCCCGAACCAACGAAGGCAGTACCGCTGGCGCAGGTCTCACCGGCCACTGTGCCGCTGAATGCTTCGAGGGCGAAGTAGGTCGTACCACCGGCCGGAATGGCCTTCGTCTCGGCGCAGTTGGCGCCGGCGGCGCTCGCCGTGTAGCTCACCGTGACGTTGGTAGCCGTAGTACCACGGTTCTGCAGCGCAATACCGGTTGTGAAGCCGAAGTTATTCGTGTTCACGAGCGGGAAGATCGGGCGGGTGCTGCCCTCGCTGAAGCCGTTGTATATGAGCAGGGTCGTCGGGCCAACCTGGGTAGCGACCGCAGCAATATCGGTGTTGCTGGTGATCGTGGCCGAACCATTGAAACCAGTGGGCAGGTCGGCCTCGGTCTGCTGATCGAAGCGCACCGAAGCGTTGGGCTGCAGGTTGCTGAAGGTCTTGGTCACGTCAACTGCCGTGCCCGTGCCGCTCTCGCCAAGGAAGCGTACGGTGACATTGGCCGGCGTCTGGCTGACGTTCTGCACATTAAAGAAAGTGTTAAAACCGAAGAAGTTCTTGAACAGCAGCGGCAAACTGGCCGTTGTCGAACCGCCGGTAACACCGATATAGGCCTCACCGCCGAACGAGATGTTGGAAACGTCAGGCGACACGACGTTCACAATCGCGGCAATCCGCTGATCCGAGGAGATCACCGCCGACCCACGGAAGCCGGGGTTGACGGAGCCACTCGGCAGCTGTGCATACGTGATGCTGCTGTTGGCCGGAATGGTCTGGTTGGGGATGGTACCGACTGCGTTCGTGCCTTGCTCTGCGTAGAACGCGAAGGAGACGGTGGCCTGCACCGACGCCAGGTTCTGCACCTGGATACCGGTGGTGAATGGGAGAGCCGTGCCCGGCTGTGCCTGGGCCGGCGTTACAGAAAGTGTGCCCAGAGCGAGGGCGGCACTGAGTGCAACTGTGGAAGCGATGCGGCGAATGCCCTTCATGTGCGTGCAACTCCTGTTGTGGCGGCTGATGAACTGTTTTCTGGATGTACAACCGCGTTGTACCGAGATGCACTATCGCCGATCTGCAGCCTTGCCACAATACTCCATGCGGGTTATTCAGGCGCTCCAAGCGGGCTATTTAGGGGGGAGTAGCGCCTTCCTGTCGGCTAATCCTTCAGGTTTTTCCTCATTCTGATGCGATTCAACGTTTTCACCGCGCTTAAAGGGCAACCCAGTACCTGTGAACAGGGGCAGGCTAAGCAATGCACCAAGCAGCGCGAACACTAGTTCACAAATAGTCACCAGAGCACGCATCAATAAGGCCACAAAAAAGGCTTCGCCGGCAGGCATAAACGGCCCGAGCAGCACCGTCAGCGTCAGTTCATTCACACCCATGCCAAAGGGAACGAAGCTGAAAAGCGTATTTGCGGCAATACCTGCCAACGCCCAGACGCCGATCACACCGGGCAAAGCGCTGAGCGGCAGCGGATAGACGGCGTTGGCAAGCACAAAGAGCAGCACTCCGCCGACAATCCAAACCAGCATGTAGATCAGCACCCAGCCGAGCAGATGGCGATAGCGCACTCCGGCGGCGTGTTGCGGGGCGAGGCGGCGCAGAATAGTGCGTATAACCGGCGGGTTGAGCAAAACGATGCCGACTACGAGCGGTATGATCAGCCAGAGCGGCTTGAAGGCGGTGCCGGCTAGAATGAGCGGCGATGCGGCCAGTGCCACCACCAGGCCGGCCATAATAGTAGCGGCGAACTCCAGGCCGCCGGCCAGCACTGTAACGCCCCGATTGACGCCAAGGCGCTCGTAGAGCACAACGCGTCCAAGAATGTACCAGAACGTCCCCGGCAGGCGCCGGGTTACCGAGGTGAGTAAGTAGATCCGGGTGTGATCGAGTAGGCGCCAGTAGCCGCTCAGCGGCGCAATAATCAGCACCCAGCCGACGATAGCCAGGATGAGATCAATGGTGTAAACAAACAGGGCCAGGCCGATGGCGCCGGCGCTGATCCGACCAAAGAGTTCGGCCAGGTTCAGGTTGGGCAGTTCTTGCCAGAGGATGGCATAAAAGGCGTAGCCGGTAAGCGCGGCCAATAGACCCAGGCCAAGCCAGGTGCGCCAGGCGCCGGGGCCGCGCAAACGTCGGCTGATCCGGGTGCGCAGCTCGCTCATCGAGAAGTATCCTGGACGGGGCGACACACGTAGACGAAACAACTGGCCAGGTTGAGCGGGATCAGCGGGGTGAGGGCCAGCCGCACCAGCGCTCGGGGGTGACGCAGATACCAGAGCGCCTCATCAACCGTCTCCGGAGCCTCGCGCTCATACTTAACAGTGCGTTCAACATGCAACCCATTGGCCTCCAGCAGGAGCGCCCATTCGGCGCGCGCTGCATAGCGCTGGAGCGGCTGATGATCGATCGTGCTCATACCGGTTTTGAAGGCGGTATACACATTTCCGATGATGCTGTAGGTATTCGGTACGAGGATCAGCGCCTTGCCGTCAGGCTTCAACACGCGCGCCATCTCGCGCACTCCGGCACCCATATCGAGGAAGTGCTCCAGGCTGCCGATGCAGGTCACATAATCGAAGCTGGCATGAGCGAATGGTAACCCTTCGCCGCTCGAAACACAGAAGGTGGCAACTCCCTCGCGGCGACCGATCTGCGCTGCAGCCAGGGCCAGATCGCTGCCGATCGCGTCCAGACCGTGAATTGCACGGGCAAAGTTGGGCAGCACACCCTCGCCGGTGGCTACATCGAGCAGTCGCCGACCAGCAACCGGTTGGAGCAAGCGCAACAACCAACGATAGAACGAATCGAGCTGGCGAATGCCGTCACCGCGATAGATCGCCTCATAGGAGCGTGAAGTCCAGTCAGCGCCGTCATAGTTCAGGCGAATTTCAAAATGAATCTCAACGGGCAGTGGTTGGGCCATGGTAATTATGTCAGCGTGATGCGGCAGGCTGCGTCTGCGCACACGGAGTCTAGCTAGCTGCATTCACAGCGCTGAATGCCTGTGCTTTGGTCTTAGTCGCCTTGTCGGCGGGCAAAAACAACCATGATCGATGAAAGATTATACCAGTTTGCCGGGCCGGAGTAGTAGGGCTTGGTGAGCAAGCGCGCCGGCAGGCTATGGAACGGGCGCAGGAGGCGTCGGCCATTGCGTCCTTGCGCATTCAGGCGGTGCTCCAGGCTCATGATCAGCACGCTATGGCCTGAGGTGAAGGAGCGTATGTTTTCGACGGGCATGCCGTAACGGGCCAGGCTGCCGCGCAACAATGCCGGGCGGAAGATATTCAGGTGGCGCGGCAGATCCCAACCCAGCCAGTGCGATCCAAGCAACCGCGCCTCCAGACTGTCCGGGTTGGGCAGGCTCAGCACCAACAAGCCTCCTGGGCGAAGTAAGCGCGCTACTTCGGCCAGGATCGCACGCGGCTCGTGAACGTGCTCCAGCACATCCCACATGGTTATGGCATCGAAGGAAGCATCAGGAAAGTGAGTATCTTCCAGACGACCCTGAAAGACTTCCAGGCCCAGGCGTTCTCGGGCGTAGCGCGCCGCGCTGGCGGTCGGCTCCACCCCCTGCGTGTCCCAACCCCGGCGGCGCATTCCATCCAGGAAAATACCGGTAGCCGAACCAAGATCAAGAATCCGCCCGGTCTGCCCGGCTGCGCGGTGTACGATCGAACTGCGCATGTGCTGGCCGTAGCGGCGTTCCAGCCGGCGCAACCAGTGCGGTTCATCGTCGATAGCGCGCTGAAATGGGATGTAATCGTCGGGATAGTAGCGCCCAATTGCGGTGATCGTCGGGCGGGGGTTCTGATAGATGTGGCCGCAATGCCCGCATGTTACCAGGCGGAATTGTTCAGGGCCGGGATGGAGTAAATCGCTGCCCGTAAACAGAAGTTCGGGCTGGTCGGCGTCGCACATCGGACAGGCGACCGTCTCCATTATTGCATCGGGGGCAGTAACACTCATTTGGCAGATAGTAGCCTGGAGGGGTCATCTCGTCAAGTGGGATTAAAAAGAGGCCGTCATGACGCACTATTCAGCGTTGTGACGGCCTCTTTCCGCTCCTACTACTTTAGGGTTAGTGGTAGGAAAATCCTGAATACAGCGCTATCGAGCTGTGGCCCAACGGTGATTGGGCCATACTCACTGCCACCATCGGTGGCGAGCTCTACCAACCAGTAGCGATAGCTCACACCGGGTTCTGCGCTTGTATCTACAAAGCTATAGGTCGCGCCCTGGCCCGCGCTGCCCCGCGCCGTGATCGGCGTGGGCGTGAGCAACCCGGCTTCGGCTCGGTTGTCGCGCGTGGCACGGTAGAGTTGGAAGCCTTGTGTTCCGATTTCCAGGCCGGTTGTCCAACTGACGCGGACACCGGCATCACTGCGCGCTGCGGTAAAGCCGATCAGGGTGATGGCCGTAGGGCGGCTCACCGTAACGCTGGACTGGTCATCCTCGGTCGGGTCGTTATTGTTCGGCGTGCTGTCGGGATCGAACTGGTTGCTCTTGGCGACCTGAGCGGTATTCGTCACCTCGGCATCGCCGATAACGGTGATTACGGCAACCATCGTCAGCGTGGCACTGGCGCCATTGGCCAGGTTGCCCACCACCCAATCGCCGGTCTGTGGATCATATCTGCCCTGGGTCGGGCTAGCGCTCACAAAGCGCAACCCGGCCGGCAGTCGGTCGTTCACCACGACGCCGGTAGCGATGTCGGGGCCGTCATTGGTTACCACGACCCGGAAGGCAACGCCATCGGTGATTTTGGCGAGCGCTGTAGCATCCTTGCTCACACGCAAGTCGGCAACCGCAGCCGGGACAGTGACCCGGGCAAAATCGTCCTCACTTGAGGTATTGTTGCCCGGCGTCGAATCGGGATCAGGCAGATCCGAGTTGGTGATTTGGGCGGTGTTGACGTGCGGGCCGGGGCCAGTGAGTTGTACGCGCACGGAGAGGAACGCCGAGGCGCCTACCGGCACAGTACCGACCTGCCACAAGCCCGTGGCCGGCGTGTAGGTGCCCTGGGTCACACTCGAAGTGAGCACGGTCGATCCGGGCGGCATTGCTTCAGTCAGTTCGACGCCGGTGGCAGCGTCGGGGCCGGCATTATGCACGCCAATGGTGTATTCGATTGTGTTATCTGCGGCAGGCTGCGGTGTATTGGCGCGCTTGCTCACCGAGAGATCGGCCTGAGCGCCGCGGATGGTTACTTGGGCGCAGTCGTCTTCGACGGTGCGGCAGCCGTTGCCCGGCGTCGAGTTCGGGTCGAACTCATTCGAGCGGCTGATCTCGGCCTGGTTGGTATAGGGACCGACACCAGTTACCGTAACGGTAATATCCAGTGTTGTGCTGGCGCCATTAGCCAGGCTGCCAATCTCCCAGAGGCCCGTCGCCGGGTTGTAAGCGCCCTGGGCGGCCACATGGCTGAGGTAGGTCAGCCCGGCGGGCAACTGTTCGCGCACTTCAACGCCGGTAGCGCCGTCGGGCCCATTGTTCACCACGGCAATTGTAAAGGTGACCTGGCCGCCGACAGAGGGGCGCGTGTTGTTCACAGCCTTGGTGAGCGCTAGATCAGCTATCCGTGGGCTAAGAATAACGCTCGCTTGATCGTCTTCGCCGGCATCATTATTTCCCGGCGTTGAGTCGGGATCAGGCAGATCGCTGGCGCTTACTTCAGCCGTGTTGCGCAGCGGTGCGCCGCTGCGTACAATCGCCGTGATCTGGAGCGTTGCATCGGCGTTTACGGGAAGCGTCCTAATTGTCCACAAACCGGTAGCACGCGTGTACGTACCCTGGCTGGGCGTGGCGGATACAAAATCCAGACCCGCCGGCAGGCGGTCGGTCAGTTCAACGCCAGTGGCGACACTCGGGCCGGCATTGTTCACCGTCACCGTGTAGGTGATCTGGTTGCCGACATTCGGCCGCGGCGTGTTCACGGTTTTGATCACCGACAAGTCGGCGCTATCGCCGGCGACGGTTGCGAAGTCGCGATCATCCTCAGTTGGGTTGTCGTTGTTGGGCCGCGAGTCGGGATCATACTGGTTGCTGGAGCTGATCTGAGCGCTATTAGTGAAGGGGCCATTGCCAAGCACCTGCGCGACGATTTCCAGCGTTGCCTGTCCGTTCACCGCGATGCCGCCAACAACCCACTCACCATTGGCTGCAGCGTAGGTACCCTGGCTAGGCGTAGCCGAGATGAAGCCGAGACCATTGGGCAACCGCTCGCTAACGCGGACGCCGGTAGCTGCGTCGGGGCCGCGGTTGGTGACTTCGATGGTGAAGGTGACATTTGCGCCCACGTTCACGCGCGGCGCACTGGCGCGCTTGGTCAATTCCAGATCAGCGATCTGTACCGGCAAGCTTGCGGTGCTAAAGTCGTCCTCACCGGGAACACCATTGCCGGGCGTCGAGTCAGGGTCGGGCAGGGAGCTATTGGTTACCTCGGCGACATTCGTTACCGGTGCGCCATTCCAATTCGTGCGCAACACCAGGGTAGCTACTTCGTCACGGGCTAATGTACCAACCGCCCAGATGCCCGTGGCGGCAGTGTAGGTGCCTTTGCTGGGTAGAGCCGCGATGAGGCTCAGGCCAACGGGCAATTGATCGGTCACCCCAACCAAGTCGGCATCGGCCGGGCCACGATTGCGTAGTTCGAGGGTAAACTCGACTGGGCCGGCGACGTTGCCGGGCGGCAAAGCGCTAATTAGCTTGGTCAACTCAAGATCGGCCTGGGCCACAATCGGCACCGAACTGCGCGCCGTATTGTTCGTCGGATCGGGATCGGTATTGTCATTCGGGCGACGCACCGTGGCGATATTCTCCAGACTCCCGCGCGCCTGGGTGTCCAGGGTGGCGTTAATCAGGAATGTCGCTATCGCACCAGGCTGCAGATCAACGGTAGTATCGAGCAAATAGCCGTTACCGCTCGCCGCAGCGCAGGCGCCGCCGCCGGTGATGCTACAGGTCCAGGTCGGACCGCGCACAGCGTCGGGGATTGTGTCGATCACGCGGGCACCGATCGCCGGACTAGGGCCGTTATTGGTGACGATCACGGTATAGGTCAGGTCGTCGCCGGGCGTGAGCGGGCTCGGTGCAACCGACTTAGTAATGCCCAATTCGGCCTCGGCCAGCACAATATTTCCGCTGACCGGGATCGGCGTCGAGGGATAATAAGCCCAGGTATCGATCGCGCGCCGGTCGCCGAAGCCGCGCGCCGGCGTTGTGTCGGTGCCGAAGGCGTGGCCGCCGAACTCGCTGGAGATGCCCTGAAGCGCGCTCCGCGGCGTCGAGGGCGTCCCATAACAGACCGGATCGATCGGACGGGCGCCGATGTCCGCCGCCGGCGGTTCGGGCGTCTGGCCGCCTGCGCACAGCGAGAAATCGTAGGTGCCGGTGCCATTGTAGGTGTAGCGATCGTCATAAAAGATCAAGAATGGATCGGGCTCGTCGGGCAAGCCGAGGCTAGTGAGGCGCTCTAAGATGATCCCATTCGGGTTAATTTCAGCGTCAAAGAGGGGAAAATGCACTTCACCGGCAAATAGCCGGATCGCGGCATTGTACGAAGCCAGACCGGCGGCGACCGGATTACCGGCCCCGTCGAGGGCGTCCCAATAAATAACCGTCGTGCCGTTGGTGGTGCTGCCGGTGAACACGCGATCGTCATTGTCGCCGAAAATGCCGTTGCGATCAGTATCGATTGTGAGCGTAAACGGCGTATTGGCCGGCGCTTCAAAGAGGAAATTACCGCCCAGCGGCGCGGTGCCGGCCTGACCGGGGGTGCCTTCGACGCCGACAAACCGCGGGTTCTGCGGCGTTGGCGGCTGAGCCGGCTGGCTCAACAGCCAGATCTCCCCACGCGGCGATTGGGCCGTCGCCGGCATTGTCGGGTCGGGCTCCTCAAAGAAAAGCTTGTGGGTGATCTTATTTTCATCCGGCACGTCATCATCGGCCGGGTTATGAACTTCATAGCCGTCGGGCAACGGCGTATTCGGCGGTGGCCCGATAAGTTGCACCGAGCGATAAATCGGCAGACCGCTCGCATCGGTGATGCCCTCGGCGTTCGCAAAGAAGATAAAGCCGAATGGATCGATGCCGTTAGTATCGATCCGATACGTATAGCCGTCATCGGTAAGCACAAACAGATCGGCGTCAAAGCCGATCGGCTGACCGGCGCTGGTGTTGCCGCCCATGTTCAGCGCCAGATAGTTAGCAAAGACGCGGCCTGGAATTTGCACTGCGCCTGCCGCCGGGTAAACGCCGATCTCCCAGGCGCTGATCCAGTACTGGGTCGGATTTTGCGCCCAGGCAGCAGTATAGGCCAGCGGCGGCGGATTCGCCGTGAGCGGAATATCCGGGTTGGGGCTGATAAAATCAAACTCCCACACCCCCGCGCCGGCAGCCGTTGTTTCGGCGGCGCTGACGATACAAGGCGTATAGCCTGGGTCGCCGAGGGCCAGACTCGGCCCGGCAACTTCTTCAGCACGGTCGTTAATGCGCCCATACACGGCATTACCGCCGTTACGCGCCACGCACGTTGCAACAGGAGGGCCGCCGGGCGGACGAATGATGACATTACCATCACCCAGGCCCATTGCGCTGGAGCCGATCACAATTCGTTCACCAGCTTCAACATACGCCTTAAATGTGGAGCGGCGCGGAATTCCAGCCGTTGTTGCGGTTGTATTCCACTCGATATAGGCGCGGTTGCCTCCGGTATAGATCCGGCTCCCACTAGCAGTGGCTGTTGGCGATGCGGGCAACAACAGCCCACCGGTGAGCACGATCAGGAGCCAGAGACGGATCAGAATACTTTTCCTGATCGCGACATTGCACAGGCGTAGCATAACCCCCCCCTCAATCACTGTGATGCACATGTTGGCAGAGACGCCAATACAAGCTTGTCATTACGCCGCGCCGGGAAAAAGTGAGCGTGCGCGGGCGGGCGTAAACAGCACGTAAGCATTATGTGTCGTACGACAAAAGCTGGTTGAAATAGTATAGGCGAAACGCCTTAAATACACAAGCAACAGAATTGTAATCAAGGGGACGTTACAATATTACTATAGATAATAGTATAAGTACGCGTTTAAACAAGGCAAACCGCTAAACAATCTGCGGTA
>JBBRUG010000055.1:0-22461 GCA_038247995.1 Chloroflexales bacterium
AACGCCGCTACAGGCAACGCCTGAACTGCTTGAACTGGCCGATGCCGCACGCAGTATGCTCGGTGGGGCGCTCGCCGCGATTGCCGGCCCTGAGCCGGCTGCCGCTCGCCGCGTCGGCGCCGCTGATGATCGGGTCGATGCCCTCTACCGTGATGTACGGCGCAGTTTGATTATCCAACTCACTGCAGTGCCCGCCGATACCGCGCGCAACGTCGATCTGCTGACGATTGCGCACACCTTCGAGCGCATCGCCGACCGCGCAACAAATATCGCCGAACGAGTAATCTATAGCTCGTCCGGCGAAGTGGTTGAACTGAACCCATAATCCCGGCGGCCTAAAACACTGCGGGCAGTGAAATGCCTTCACTGTCCGCAACATCTCAGCGCCCTGAGCGCTGGGCAGATCCGTTGCGCCGGCATACGGGCGGCGCGAGCGGAGCGAGCCACTCGGTTCAGTGTGCTCAGCACCTCAGTTCCCTCAGTGATCAGTTCTCGACGCGGTGGAAAGTCTCGGCTAATGCCAGGTCGAACTCTTTACCGCGCTCTTCGGCCCAGCCACGCATGCGCTGCTCCAGTTCCGTCAGATCGGTGCCCAACTGACTGATGTGCCGGCGCAGCGCTTCGATTTTGAGCGCAAATGTGTCGCTGATATCTACCGCGTGGTTGAGCAACGGTGCGCCCATAACGTACAACTCTTTTACTCGGTTTGGCTCAAGCCCTTCGGCCAGGAGTTCCGGGAAGTCCCAGGCATTCTGCGCCGCAGGATACACGGCGGCCAGTGAAGCTGTCGCGGCAGCCAGATGATCCGGGTGGTAACGTCCGATCATGTACTGCGGCGTCCAGACGCGCTCTGGCGATTGGCAGACGAAGCGATAGGCTCGTGTGCGGCGGATCTGGCGCACAATCTCACGCCGCAGCTCCAGCGTCGGCTCTAAACGACCATCAGGGTAATCAAGAAAAACTACTTCTTTCAGGCCCAGCACTTCTGCGGCCGCCTGCTGCTCACTCTTACGTGTTGCACTAATCTTCCGCCGCGCTTCTGGCCCAACATCGCCCGCGTGGTCGTCGCCACCCGAGCCGCCGTCGGTGCAGACAACCAACGTCACTTCCCAACCCTCCCGCGCCCAGGCCGCCATGGTTCCGCCAACGCCGAATTCGGCATCGTCAGGATGGGCAACAACTACTAATGCCGTTCGCGGTCGGTCGTTTTGCTGCTCACTCATAGAACCGGTTTCCTTTATTATGTGGTTAGTCCCTATAATGTACAGTTTAGCACTAATATCAGCCTGCTTCCTCAGGCTACAGATGCACGCCAGCGTAGATTGGTATAATAGGCTCAGAAGCCCAATCGTGAGTTGAAGGAACATCTATGGCCGGCAATAAAAGCATGAATTGGTGGCGCCGGCTCTGGGTGCCGGTAGTTGCCTCGCCGCTTGGCGCCAATCTTCTGCGGTATGGCGTGCAACCGATTGATCGACTATTGTTGCCGCTCACCCGTGGTCGCCTGAGCCTCAGTGCCTTGATCTACCCGACGCTGATGCTGACCACAATTGGTGCCCGAAGCGGTCAAGCGCGCACAGTGCCGTTGATCTTTCTGCCCAATGGTGAACAAATCGTGCTGATCGCCTCGAACTTCGGCGGTACGCGCCATCCGGCCTGGTACTTTAACCTGCGCGCCAATCCGCTCGCCCAGGTGACCCTCCGGGGTCGTACGCGCTTGTTCATCGCCCATGAGGCGGGCGGCATTGAACGTGAGGAGTTGTGGCAACGCGCCGTAAGCTACTACTCCGGCTATCAGAACTATCAGCAGCGCACCGCTGGGCGCACGATCCCGATTATGGTGCTTACCCCGCGTCCGTAAGCCACGCCCTTAGCGCCGCCTCTACCGTATCGGCGGCTTCCCAATGCAGCACATGGCCCGCGTTAGGCAACTCCAGCAGCTGCGCCGCCGGGAGATGCGCGGCAAGCCAGTGCGCTTGCTCCGGCGGAACCACAGTGTCGCGTTCACCGCTGATCACCAGCACCGGCTGCCGAATTTGCCGCGCTAATGGGCGGATGTCGCAGGTTTCCAAAAGCTGCAACAGTACAGCAAAGTTGCGAATTCGGTTGCGCTGATATGTCGGATGCCAGGCGCACACAAGCGCCTCTGCCGTCGCATTGCGCAGGTAAGCCCGGGCATCGCCGCTATAGGCCAGCCCGATGCCGGCCTGAATGAAGCGGAATGAGCGCTTCGTCAGCCAGTAGTTCAGCCAGTAGAGCGGGTAGCCGCCCCGCCGCAAGGCCCGCTGATAAAAGCCGAGCGAGCCGCCCAACGGCCCCCAGACCACCGGTGCAATCGCTACGACCCGATCGACATGCTCCGGCAACAGCGCCGCCGCCGCGAGCGCCACCAGGCCGCCCGTCGAATGGCCGATCAGCGTTGCCCGCCCGGAACCGACAATCTGCCGGATCGCCTGCAACTCCAACGTCAGCAGCATGTCTTGGCTCAGCCTGCGGTAGTTCGCCGGCGGCACGGCAGGGTAATGCCCCGGCAGATCGAGCGTTACGCAGCGCCCCAGATCTGCCAACTGTGCTACCTCACGGTTCCAAATTGCCCGGTTCCCCGAATAGCCGTGAATGAAGATCAGCGTGCGCTCGCCTGAACTGTGCGCTTCCCAACTGAGTGTGTGGCCGTGGGCGCTGATGGTTTCCATAACTCTTACGTAGCTTGTTTCAGGGCCTGAGCCGGATCGGAGGACTGGAGACTGTCAAACTGTCAAACTGGAGACTGTCAAACTGTCAAACTGGAGACTGTCAAACTGTCAAACTGGAGACTGTTCAATTGCCATCCCGGCTGCCAACAATACTGCCTCGCTCCCCGGCGTGCCCACGAGTTGTACGCTTACCGGCATTCCGCGCCTCGTCCGTCCCGTCGGCACAACCAGGGCCGGCAGGCCGGCCAGGTTCACCCAGGTCTGATAACTCATTGTGGTGAGCAACGCCGGTACGCTATAGCCATGGAGCGGCGCGGTAGTGGGAAAGATCGGACAGACGGCCACGCCGCCGGGGCCAATCCGTTCAAGCAATTGCATCTGTAACTGTTTGCGCCAGCGCATTCCATCAATGCCAAACGCATTAGCCAGGAGCGCGCCGTAGTGTGAGCCGAGCCAGTAGTAAAGCGCTGCGCTACCTACGCGGCTCTGCCCGGTGAGCGCCCGCAGCGCTTCACGGAGCGGGTTCCAGACATGGTTTCCGCCAAAACCGGTTGCAACCGCCCGGCGCTCAGTAGGCCCAAACAGCGCCAACCAACCCAACACGGCCATCCGTCGCGCCGGCGGTGCATCCTGAATAGGTTGCATGCCGGCCTGTTCCAACGTATTCACGGCCATCCGCACGCCGGCCTGGATCGCCGCACTGCTCGGCGTCAGGCCATCATCAAACCAGTATGCCACTCGCTGCCCGTGTAGCAGCTTTAAATCGGGTAGTTGCGGCGGCACGCCGCGCAACACATCCCAGGCCAGTGCCAGATCTTCCACCCGCCGCGCCATAGGACCAATGGCATTCAAATCCTCTAGGCGCCCCACCGACGGCGGCCAGAAACCAGTTTCGTCGAGGGTGCCGCTTGTTGGGCGCAGCCCGGCAATACCACAAAAAGCCGCTGGCAGCCGAATGCTTCCGGCAATATCTGAACCCAGCCCAAGCGGCGAACCGCCCGCAGCAATCAGCGCCGCCTCGCCACCGGTCGAACCGCCGACGCTACGCCTCAGATCATGCGGGTTACGGGTCAGGCCGTAGAGGGGGTTCGTTGTCTCCTGCGCCCAGCAATTGTCGGGCGTATTCGTGGTGCCGATCACAATCGCCCCCGCCGTTCGCAGGCGCGCTACGGCTGCTGCATCTTGGATCGCTGTGCGCCGTGCTCGACTTACCAAGCCACAACTTGTCGTCATGCCCGCCACATCGAAGGCGTCCTTGATCGACACCGGCACACCGTGCAATGGCCCACGCTGTTCCGGCGCCAGCGCATCAGCGGCCTGTGCTTCCCTACGTGCGGCGGCAAAACGTTCCTGAACCAGCGCGTTAAGCTGCGGATTCACCGCTCTGATGCGCGCTATGTGCGCCTCCAGCACTTCCCCCGCGGACACCTGCCCGGCTCGGAGCGCTACCGCCAATTTCGCTGCGCCGATATGCGTCCAGGAAACCATATTGTTTCTTTCAGTCTAACAATTAGTCAGTCCGCAGTTCGCAGTCCGCAGTCTGACAGTTCGCAGTTCGCAGTTCGCAGTTCGCAGTTCGCAGTCTGACAGTCCGCAGTCCGCAGTCGGCAGTCCGCAGTCGGCAGTCCGCCGTCCGCAGTCCGCAGTCCTCAATATAGTGCCCGAATAATAAGCGGTGTTATGAAGCCCTCAATTGCCGCAGCCAGGGCCACCAGCGGTAGCAACACCAGCACCCAGAGCTTCACAAATTGGGCCAGCGCCCAGAGCAGATTCTGCCCGGCGCTGAAGCTCGCTGGTTGGGCCAACAGTGCCGCGCCGATGCGCAGACCGATCGCCGCGCTAAGGATGAATGTCGGCAGTTCTACAATGCCGTGGGGCAGCACATACGCCAGCAGGAATTGCAACGGACTGTCGGCGCCCATTCCTACCCAACTGCCGCCGCCTGCCGCAAGCGCTTTGGCTACCAGGCCAACTTGAGCGAAGGCGACGGCGGGGACGAGAAAGGCAAATACGCCAAAACTAATCGTGGCAAAGAGGTTTGAGAGAATTGAGACCCGAATATTATTCGCAAAGATGCTTAGCGCCAACCCCGGCCCCGGCGCCGGCGGATTGCCCAGGCCGGACAACAACCCAGCGGTGATGTCCGGCGGCACAAGTGTATTTAGGCCGGTGCCAAGCACAATCCCGCCCAGTGCGCCTATCAGTACAAAGATCAGCGGCGTGCGTAGTTCGCGTAGTAATGGCCCAAGCTCCTGCCGGTAAAATCGTCCCGGCGCGAAGGGCAGTCCCGCATACGCTGTCGGTGGTACGCCTGCCGGTTGATACTCGCTCAAAAAGGTCCGATAGGTTTGCCAGATCCGGCCCAGGCTCAACTCTTCGTGCTCACGCGAGAGGATCTCTTCGCGATTGAAGCTCAATAAACCGCTGCGCACCAGCGCCAACGCGATCACCGCTAATGCGGCCAGCACGTACCAGAGTAAATCGTAGCGCCGGGCGATAAAGAGCAGCGCAGTTAGCTGAATCACTACTGAAGTGGGTACGAGAATGCCCGAAGCGAGCAGCGTCGCGGCCCGCACACTGCTGGTATGGCTGGAGATCACCACTGCTCCGGCCACCATCAGCAAGGTGATCGTACTGATCATTAGACTGATCTGGATCAACACCATCCCGCTCATGCCGGCGGCGTATAGGTCGGCAAAAAAGATCCGAATCAGGGCCAGAAAGACCATCATTCCCAGCAGGCTGGCCAGGGTCGGTACAATCAGCGCCGCCACCAGTTTGCCGAGATACAGTGCGCGGTCGCTCATGGGCATTGCCAGCAGCGACTCGAGGCTATTGCGCTCGCGTTCGCCCACAAACGACTCCAGCGCCGAGATCAACGCAAAGCTTGCTGGCACAAAGCCGACAAGTAACGCGGCGAACGGTACCAGGCTCGCCAGCACCGCCGCGTCCGGCACAAAGCCGACGGCGAACCGCACGCCGCCGGCGAGCGCCAGCGGTAGTGCAAAGGTCAGCACCGCCATCGGCACAAGCACCCGCCAATCGGTTAGGACATCGGTCAGTTCGCGGCGAGCGATAATGAAGCTCGGTGTCGTGCCAAAGAACGTACCGCCTCCCGATCGCCGGCGTATGCGCGGCAGCAGTTGATCCCAGGCAATGCTGCCCTGGCGGTGCTCACGCGAGAGCAACTCCTCGCGGCTAAAACTACGCATGCCGATCCGCGTGAGCAACATCGCCAACATGCCGAGAATAGCTGTTACAAGCCAGAGCAGCGGCCAGCGATCATTGATGATCAGGATCGCGGCGAGTTGCATTACGGCTGCCATCGGCAAGAGGATGAAGCTCGACATCAGGTTCGCAGCGCGCACGGTAGTGATGTGCGATGAAATCACGACTGCCCCGGTCACCAGCACCAACCCGATACACCCTACCAGCATAAAAAGCAGCAGCAAGCGCGGCAGGGTCATTGCTGCGAAGTAGAGTTCGGGTTGGAAGCCAAGCAGCAGCCCGAGGAAAACCAGCATTGCCATAATGCTCGAACCCAGGGGCGTGATCAGCGCAGAGCAAAGCTTACCGATGTAGAGTTCCTGGTCGCTTATGGGCATTGCCAGCAGCGACTCGAGCGTGTTGCGCTCGCGTTCACCCACAAACGACTCCAGTGCGGTAATCAGGGCAAAACTTGCCGGCACAAAGCCAACGAGTAATGCGGCAAACGGCACCAGGCGCTCGGTCAGGCCATCACCGCCGACAAAACGCACCACCTGATCGGCGGCAGCCACCAGCAACTGCGGTAGCAGAAACGTTAGCAGCACAATCGGCGTCACGATCCGCCAATCACTCAGCGTTTCGCGCACTTCGCGCCGGACGATGGTCGCAATAGGAAAAAAATTCATAGCTGTGCAGCGTCCAACTCCGGCTCCAGATCAGCCTCGACTGCGGCACTCTGCGGCAGCGTATTTACTTCTTCAGTGCCGCCGACAATTCGCAGGTATACATCTTCCAGGCTGCGCTGCACTTCGGCGAGGGCAACTACCGGCAGACCCTTAGCCGCCAGGCGGCCCAAGAATTGCGGGTTCACCGCCAGGGCATCAGGACACTGGTAACGCAGCGTCTCGGCGCCAACCGAATCAAGCGCCCCTAAACCGTCCAGCAACGGCACCACGACGCTTGGATCGATTCCAGGCGCCAGGCGTAATTCATATAGCGGGTCGCCAAGGAGTTGGCGCGTCAGTTGCGCAATTGTGCCCTGGGCAATAATGGCGCCGTCACGGATGATCGCAATCCGGTCGGCGAGGATTTCGGCTTCCCTGAGGTTGTGTGTTGTAAGCAGGATCGCGCGATCTGCGGCGCGTAAATCGCCGATGGCATCACGCACTGTACGCGCACTCTGGGGATCCATTGCCGTGGTTGGTTCATCGAGAAAGAGCACGGGCGGGTCGTGGATGAGCGCACGCACCAGGGCGATCTTCTGCTTCATGCCCTTGGAATACCCGTCGAGTTTACGTTCGCGGGCCTCCCAGAGGTCGAACCTGCGCAGCAGATCTTCAGCACGCCGGCGGCGCAGTTCAGGCTCCACGCCAAGCAGCGCACCGAAGAAATCGAGGTATGCGAGAGCAGGCATGCGCCCATAAAGGCCGGGATACTCGGTGAGGAGGCCAACCTTGCCGCGCACTGTCTGCGCTTCGGTGACGACATCGTGGCCGCAAACCCGAGCCGTACCGGAGCTAGGCTTGAGGATCGCGCCGAGCATACGCACCGTTGTGGTTTTACCGGCCCCGTTCGGGCCAAGCAGCGCCAATAACTCGCCAGGCTGGATCACCAGGTCGATGCCACGCACGGCATGGAAGCTGCCGAACTGTTTAGCAAGCTGAGCAGTCTCGATCATGCAAGGTCTCCTGGATGGGGAATGGTAGTGGTTAGCAAGGGAGCGGCAGCGCTACATAGAGGTAAGCCGGCATTGTAAGTATAGCAGTGTGATGCTACCAGGTAGTGCTTTGCATGTCATTGTAGCGGCTTGGGCCAATTTATGCGACAGGCAAGTATTAAGCATTAGAAAGATAATTCTCGACTCTTTCATCAAGATCTTGGTATACTGAATCTATGGATAAGCCCCCGTCGCCATCAGCGAATAGCCTCCCCTATTTCGCCATTATCGGCACCTCAGCATTGCTTTGTTTTGCCTGGTTACTTACCGGCAGCCTGATGCTCACCTTGATTATTATTGTGCTTGGGCTCTTACATCTGGCCCGTTACTTCCCCGATGCCGAGCAAATTGTCAGCGCCGACCCGATTCTGCTCTGGCTGCGTCGTTTCTCCCTGCTTATTGTGTTTGTTATTGCCAGCGTGATCCTCGTCGTACGCTCCCTCTGACCTGATGAGTTGTGCAAAATAAACAACTTGCACAGCTATTTTCCTGTTGAAAACATCCAACTAGTATGCTAGGATAACGGCACGCCGCTTGCTCGGTAAGCAACGGCGGCCCTCATCACCGCAGCGCCCCGCTTATGTCGGATCGCGCTTTGGCACACAATGTTGTGGGCACCTGCGAGTTGCAAAGATGCAGCGTTGGAGGTTGGAATGGAAGTACTGTACGAAACTCAGGGCATCCTGATCGGAATTGTTGGTTGGGCGGCTACTGGCCTGGCTGTGATGAGCTCCGCGCGACTGAACCCCACTGAGCGGCGCATGATGGTTGTGTGCTGCTGGATGCTATGGATGATCCCCGCGCTTGGTTCGCTGGTCTACCGTGGGTTACTCACCACCAATGGCGCGGCGTTACTATGCGGCAGCACCACGGTGCTGATCGGCATGATCGCGCTGTTCTCCAGTTGGCGGACGAAAACTCACGTCTGAATCTAGGAGTCAGGACTCAGGAGTCAGGATTCAGGAGTAGAAGAAACAAAACGCGCCGCCGCATCCGTTGCGGATGCGGCGGCGCTTCTGACTCCTGAGTCCTCAAAAATCAGGCGTCATAGTACATCGCGAACTCGTAGGGATGCGGACGAAGCGACAGCGATACAGCCTCTTTGCGCTTGGTGTCGATGAAGGCTTCGAGCAGGTCTTCGGTAAAGACACCGCCCTTGAGCAGGAAGGCGTTATCGGCCTCCAGCGCGTCCAGAGCCTCGGTAAGCGAGCCGGGCGTGCCGCGAATATCGCCCTTCTCTTCCGCCGACAGTTCATAGATATCGACGTCGAGTGGCTTGGGCGGCGCGATCTTGTTCTGGATGCCGTCGAGCCCGGCCATCATCATTGCCGCGAAGGCCAGGTACGGGTTGCACATCGCGTCGGGGGCGCGGAACTCGATGCGGCGCGACTTCGGCGACGACGAGTAGGTCGGGATGCGGATGGCCGCCGAGCGGTTACGCATTGAGTAGACGAGGTTAATCGGCGCCTCGAAGCCGGGCACCAGGCGGCGGTAGCTGTTTGTGGTGGGTGCGCAGAGCGCAAGCAGCGCCGGCGTGTGGTGCAGAATCCCGCCGATGTAGTACTCCGCCATCTCGGAGAGCAGCGCATAGCGGGCCTCATCGAAGAAGAGCGGCTCGCCATCCTTCCAGAGGCTCTGGTGGCAGTGCATACCCGAGCCATTGTCGCCAAAGATCGGTTTAGGCATAAAGGTGGCGCTATAACCGTGCTCTTTGGCGACATTGCGCACCACATACTTATACTTCTGGAGCTTGTCGGCCATAACTACCAGCGAGTCGAAGCGCATGTCGATTTCGCACTGGCCGGCGGTAGCAACTTCGTGGTGATGCAGTTCGATATCGATCCCTACATCGGCCATCTTCAGGATCATCTCGGAGCGAATGTCCTGAAGGGTATCGGTCGGAGGTACCGGGAAGTAGCCCTCTTTGTGGCGAATGCGGTAGCCCTTGTTGCCGCCCGGCACCTCAGCGCCCGTATTCCAGACTGCCTCGGGGCTATCGACGGAATAGTAGCTGTGGTTGGCGCCCTGGCTGAAGCGCACATCGCTGAAGAGGAAGAATTCGGCTTCGGGGCCGAAGTAAGCCGTGTCGGCGATGCCGGTCGTTTTCAGATACGCCTCGGCCTTCTTGGCCACCGTGCGCGGGTCGCGCGAGTAGGGCAGGCGCTCGATCGGGTCGATAATGTCGCAGATCAGCACCAGCGTCGGCACCTTGAGCGCCGGATCGATGAAGGCCGAGGTTGGATCAGGTACCATGAGCATGTCGCTCTCATTGATCACCTGAAAGCCTTTGATCGATGAACCGTCGAAGCCCAGTCCTTCAGTCAGCATGTCTTCGGTGAGGCGCGAGGCCGGCAACGAGTAGTGCTGCCACCCACCAAAGAGGTCGGTGAAGCGGGTGTCGACGATCTGAATACCCTTCGCTTTGATCAAACTCAGTACGGCTTTAGCATCCATGGGCAATCTGTCTCCTTAGTAAAGCAGAACGAACGTGGTCCTGGGGCGCGGTGGTGAGCAATCCCACTGCGCAACACAACAACACCCCGGCAAACAGAGCCGGCGCACGCTGTCGTTTCAACGGTCATCAAACGGGTACCGCAATTGCGGCGGAGGGAAGAGCTTGGCCCAGCTACCTGAGGAGGAGGAACCGTAGCTGCAAGCGCCTGCATCATGAATTGAGGATTTACTGCGCTGGACGTGTCGACACGCTGCGCCATCGCAAGGTCGAACACACCGTGTGCTGAAATAGCCACGATGTCGCTAACTCCTACCGGAGAAACACTGCTACACCCTAACCGAAAATGGTTCCTTCTGATGATAACGCGCTGCTGCATATACCGACTACGGTAAGATTGCACAAAATTGCTTGGTGGCTGCTGGATAAAATAACCAACGTAGCACGAGATTTGCCGCAGCCGCAGGGCTGTGCTATAATCGCAACTAGCGTGTAGCTAGGCTGGCAGGCGGCAATCTCCGCCTGCCAGATTCTTGTGTCAACTGCCGGGCGTTGCTTGGCGACGACAGCTACCAGAGTGGCGCGAAACGGAGTTTCAGGGGGAGCGGATCTGCGTTGTGGCACAGGTACAGCCGTAGCGCACGCAACGGCGCCTGAACTCAGATTGACGTAAACAAACGAAGCATTGCCCAGGCGCAGGACGAAAGGATCGTGGGGTCATGTCGCAGCAGATTATGGATGAACTGGCGCGACGCCAGTTTAATCAAGCCATCCCCGAGTTCCGTGTCGGTGACACGGTGCGGATCGGTGTGAAGGTTGTTGAAGGTACGCGCGAACGCGTCCAGGAATTCGAAGGTGTGGTCATCCGTCGCCGGAGTGGCGGGATCAACGAGAACTTTACCGTGCGTCGTATCGCATCGCACGGGATCGGCGTCGAGCGCACGTTCCTGCTTCACGCTCCGCGCCTCGACTCGATCAAGGTTGTGCGCCGCGGTAAGGTGCGCCGGGCCAAGCTGTACTACTTGCGTGGGCTTACCGGCAAGGCTGCGCGGATCAAGGAGCGCCGTGATACGCCGAGTGTCGCGGCAACGCGCACGGTTGCGCCGGTTGCTGCGCCTGTCGTGCCGGACGTTGCGAGCACGCCGGAGACTACCGCTGAGAGCGCAGAGTAGGCACCTAGAAACCCATCAGGTGCGCCTGTAGTTCGCTGTGATCAAGAAATGCAACAGCGTGGCGCACCTGATGGGTTTTTTCATGCTTGAGTTGGACCAGGGTCGACGTGCATAACGTCGGCCCTGGTTTTTTCGGTTAGAATCAGGGCGACCCGTTGGGCCGATGCGTGGGTCGGCCCGTACGATGCGAGTGAAAGCGGTATGCTCAGGATCTATCGTAATCTGGTGCGCTGGGGCTTCCACCGTCTCTATCACGAATTCGCCTGGACCTATGATGGCGTTGCGTGGTTGGTGTCGGCGGGTCTGTGGCGCCGATGGACAGCCACGGCGCTGCCGTTTCTTCAGGGGCGGGTGCTGGAACTGGGTTTTGGCCCCGGCCATTTGCAGTTGGCGCTGGCGGAACAGCGGCACCACTACGCCGTCGGGTTGGATCGCTCGCCGCAAATGGGAACCCAGGCTGCTCGGCGGCTTCGGCGGCAGGGTTTCACCCCGCAACTGGTGCAAGGCACCGCGCTGACGTTACCCTTCGCTACGGCGAGTTTCGACACGGTGCTGGCGACATTCCCGGCTGAGTACATCCTGGCTGCGGAAACCGTCGCCGAAATCCGCCGTGTGCTTACGCCCGCCGGCCGGATTGTGATCGTCGATGGCGCTCAGTTGCACACTGCCGGCCTCTATACGCGCCTGGTCGATCTTGCGTTTCGGTTGACTTTGCAGGCTCCGGTGCGTGCCAAGCCTGCGCCTCAGCCGCAACCGATGCAGAGCGCTTATGGGCCGTTTACCCTGTATGCCAAACAGATTGTTGTCGGGCCAAGCACCGTGCATGTATTCGTTGGAACCAATAATCATGGCGCCAACGATTGAACACGAAACCGCGCTGCATGCACGCGGATTGCAGCGCATCGCCGGCGTCGATGAGGCAGGGCGGGGTTGCTGGGCGGGGCCGGTAGTGGCAGCAGCAGTGGTACTCGCGCCGGTAGCGTTACGCAACCCGAGCTTGTTGTCCGGCGTCGACGATTCAAAACAACTTAATGCGACGCAACGCGCTGCAGCATACGTACAGGTGCTGAACTTCGCCAGCGCAGTGAGCGCCGCTGCCGTGCCGGCATTTTTGATCGATGCCTATGGCATCCTCCCGGCGACCCGCTTAGCAATGAGCGCTGCGATCCTGGGCTTGCCCGGAAACGTCGATGGCCTGCTGATCGATGCGCTCACCCTGCCCGAGTTCACTCTGCCGCAGGTGGCGCTGATCAAAGGCGATGCGCGTTGTCTCTCGATCGCTGCGGCGTCGATTGTGGCTAAAGTTACCCGCGATCGATTGATGATTGCGGTTGACCGGGCCTTCCCACACTATGGGTTTGCGGCCCATAAAGGTTACGGCACTGCGGTGCATCAACAGGCCCTGGCGCTCAACGGCCCTTCGCCGATCCATCGGCGTACGTTCAAACCGCTCTTGATCTTTGAGGAGGCATAAATTATGCGCATTGATACACCACTGACGAATCTGGTGGCTCAACTGAGCCGCGTAGGGTTGCGCCCGGAGCAACGCCTGGTCGATCAGATTCTTGCTTACGGCCCGGCGGCGCGTACGGAACTGTTGCACCTAGCGACAAATCTGGAAGCTCTACACACGGCTCTGCCCACGGCCCTCGGCCCGCTGCACGCCCTGCGCCTGCTTGGCGAACTGCCTGATGTAGCGCTGATTATGCCGCTGCTGAGCGGGTTGCCGGTGGAGATCTATGGCGATGAGGATGTCCCGGCGCGCCTGTACGGCACAGAGTTGCTGCAAATCATCGGGCGGATTGGCGCGCCGGCCATCCCGGCCCTGCTGGCGGTTGCGCACGACACGACTGCGAGCGACGCGATGCGTAGCGCGGCCGTGAATGCACTGGCATTTGTGGCCGCTTACGCCCCCGAAACACGCGAAGAAGTGCTTGGCATTGCGCGTGGTCTGCTCGCCGATCTGAGCGCGACCATTCTTGCCACAGCTGCGGCAGCAACCCTGGCCGATCTCGGTGACCGGGAGAGTTATCGCCCGATCATGGACGCCTACCGCAACAAGCAACTCGATCAGGAACGGGCGCCGGCAGCAACCGTACGCCAATTTCTACTGAGTGGCGGCCGCCAGGATCTGAGCTGTGTGAAGCATCCGCTCGGGGAACGTTACGATCATCATGGCCCGTTCCCGGCGCAGCCGAATGCACAATAAAACGTATGCAATTTCGTACCCACCTGATGATCTCAGCCGCAACTGCGTTAGTTGTTTATCCGCGTAAGCCGCAACAGGCTACTGCCTTGTTGCTGTCCGGCGTGCTGCTTGATCTTGATCATCTGCTGCTATATGCGCTGCAATCAGGCGATTGGAGTGTCGCCGGCGCACTACGCTACGATCGCTACCGTCATCTGCGCATCGGCGCGGGCGATACACGTCCACGCTATCGATCGTTACGTTCCTGGCTCCACCAACCTTGGTTGCTCTTGCCGATCGTCTGGGCGGGCGCTGCACACCGGCCCGGATTGCGGCCGCTGGCCATGGGGTTGAGTTTGCACCTTGCGCTGGATTACACCTATTGGCCGGGTGATATGCTGGCTCGCCTGCGGGCGCACGGTCGTTGCGCCCAATGTGGGCATAAGCGTAGCCTGGAGATCCAGCGCATACGTCGCGCGGGGCGGCTCGCAAGAATCGCCTTGTGCCGTACCTGTTCACAGCGGATGCAGCCTCTGACGGAGTGAAAAGTGGTACACTGACAGCGCAAGCGTGAAGGTCAGGAGGCAGAGCACACCATGAGCGATGAAGACAATCGGCTGCCGCCCGAAGGTGAAGGTCCGCGCGAGGAGTTGATCCGGTTGGCCCGCGAGGCGGTTGAGTCGCAGACGGGCACCGTAGATATGGCTGCCGCGCGTCGCCGTTGCCAGCGCGTGATCGACCTTTATTCGCAGGGCAGCTTCGAGGACGCCCGCGACTACTTTCATGCGGCATGGGTGTTGCTCTGTGGCGAAACGCCCGGCCACTATAGCTTGGCGCGCACATTTGCCCGTCAATCAGCTGAACAGGGTGAAGATCGGGCCTGGACGTTACGCGCTATGGCCTGGGATCGCTGGTTGGTCGCCAGCGGACAACCACAGCGCTTTGGGACGCAGATGATCAAGCAAGGCGGGCGCTGGTCGCTGGGCGCGGTTGATCCTGCTACCACTGATTTTGATCGGGCATTGTACGCAGTGCCGCCACTTTATGTGCAAGAACAGCGCGCCGAACAGTTGCAGCGTCAGGAAGAGGGCGAGTGAAGGAGGCAGACGGCGGGAAGCAGGGGGCAGCATACAGAGCGATCAGCACGCTGTAGCTCTCTGAAGCCGGCCTCCTGCTTTGGTCGTCTACAGCATTGCTCAGATCGATTGAGCCTGCATAACCAGGCGCGAGCGCAGCAAGCTACCCAGTTCAGTGGCCTCTGCGGCTCAGTCATTCTGCTCAGTGCTCTAGGCTAGCTCGTTGCCTTCTTGCAGGCCTGTAAAGAGCGCCTGAAGTAGTTGGCGCAACTGGACAACCTCATCGGGGGCGAGCGAACGCATACGGCTACTGACCCGCTCATGGTGGCGCGGGCGGATGCTGCGCAGCTTTTCGGCGCCGGTTTCCGTAAGGCAAATCAGGCTGACCCGGCGATCCTCGGGGTCGGGACGACGCTCAACATACCCCTTGCTGATCAGCCGATCAACAATCCCGGTTAGATTTGAATTATCACAAAGCATCCGCGTACTGATCGTGCTGAGCGGCACGCCATCCGACGTCGCATAGTTCATAATCATGAACTGCGGCACAGTAAGCTCTTCGCTCCGCAAATCGTAGCGGTTATAGGTGTCCAGCATCGAATTCACCTGCCGCAGCAAGGTGTAGGTTTCAAACGCTAACTCGGGACTGGCAGGTGCATGTATATCGGCAAACTGATGATCAGGCTGTACGCGCATAATAATTGTTGATGTTTCAATATAATTCCTTTGCGAATTAAAATATAGCACGGGCATGATCGCGTGTCAACCAATCTGCTAGAATATGCACACTATAGTTGTGCAACATACAAGGATAAACGGCATGATCAGTAGTGCCACAGCTCCGCGGTATGACCGCATCACATCGTTGGTGCTGGTGATTCTGATTGGCCTGACCGTCACCTTTCTTGTTGACGGCAGTCCGAATACTGTGCAAATCTATCTGGGCGGCGATTTACCGGTCATCACCCTTTCATGGTTTTTGATCGCCTCGCTGGTGGTACTCGCCTGCGCCGGCGCCGACCTGTTGGCGCGTTCGCACCCGCAACTCCAAACCGCAGCCTTACCCGTGATCAATCTTGGGTTTGCACGGTTTGAGATTGCGCCGGCCTTCTGGGTGTTACCCTCGTTCAGCATCATTGGTTCGTTCGCTTTTTTTCGCGTTTTCAGCCAGATGTGGCCGGGGATTGCGTTCGCCTTGGCGTTGCTCGCGGCCGGGGGCGGTTTGCTGGCGGTGCTGATAGCCCAGCATTACAGCCTTGACCGGCGGAGTGACATACGTCAACGCGCTCAGACAGCCCTGGCAGTGATGACTTTTCTGATCGCCTTCGGCTGCTTTAGCGCAATCTACTACACGCGCTACCGAACCCTTTATTCGGCTTCGCTGGTGGCGATCACCGCGACATTGCTGGCATATACGCTGATCGCAGTGACATCGCTACGCAATCGTTTTCTGATCGCCTTGCTTGTTGGGTTGATGCTTGCTGAAGCAACATGGGCGCTTAATTACTGGGCCACAACGTTCTTATTGGCCGGAACGCTGCTGCTGGTGATCTTTTATGTGGCCGTCAGTTTACTGCAACACGCAGCCAACGGCCCGCTGCCGCGCCGCTTACTGATCGAGTATGGAGCACTGGGCGGGGGGCTCGGTCTTGTGGTTATGTATGCCACACTAGTACGCTAAAGCGTACGTCCGCCTACGGCGGACACCGCACTGTGGCGGGCGCAAACTCGCGTACAACCCCTGGCGAACTTCCGCCGAGTTGGACTAGGGCGTTGATTCGGTTGCCGTAGGACAGCCTTTCTGCTACACTATGTGAGCAATGAGTCCTGAACGTGATCCCGCCCCCAACGCAGCAACGTTGAATTTCGGTGAGGTGCGGTGTGAAGCATTCAGCCGACAAGTGGAGTCCGCACTTTGCGCACCACACGGCCTTCTATGGCTATCGGTGGGTGGCTTGGATGCTTGCGGCGCTCTCACTCACACTCCCCAGCCAGGCCACCGCGACACTTCCGCGCGATGCCGCGCTGATGTTCCTTTTGCTGATCTTCAATGTTGCACTCACGGCCTTCGCCTATCCCTACGTGCAGCTTGTCCGTCAACGCGGCTTTGGATTAGCATTGGATCTACTGGCCAGTAGCGCGCTCGTTTGGATGAGCGGCGGTAACTGGTTGCCGTTCTTTCCTTATGCTCTGGGCGCTTTGGTGCTGCCGGCGTTGATCTATGGTGCGCGTGGCGCGCTGTATAGCAGTGTTGCCTTTATTGCATTGGATCAGATCGGCATTACCTGGTTCTACACGCCAGTTACCGGGTCCGAGGTCTTCCTGCTCTATCTGCCGCGCTTGGTCACTCCACTCGCTTTTGCCTTTTGTTGGGTGGCAGTGGGCCTCGCATTATTGCGTGACCAATCCAGTCTGTCAGGCGCTGTTTTAAGCAGCGAACTACCGCCTGGTCGCCAGGGGCGGGTAGAAGCGCCCGACGATTCGGCGTTGCTGCGCCGCAGTGAGCGGCCCGCAGAGTCACGCGCTAGTCGGACATCTGCGGAAGTCGTCGATCCGGCCCCGCTGGCAATTGCGCGCACGGTGCCTGCCCCGCGGCTCGACCCGGCCCGGCGGGTGTTGTTCGATCTAACCCCTGGGCCGAATATTGCCCTCGCCGAGACGATTGAACAAATCGCCCTGAGCGTTGGTCGGCATAGCGGCCTGACAGTGCGCACGACCGTGGTCGGTACCGCCCAACCGCTAAGCCAGGCGTATCATATGGTGCTCCTGCGCACGGCCCAGGAGGCGCTGCTCAATGTTCAGCAACACGCTCACGCCCACAGCGTCCAGCTCACGCTTACTTTTGAGGCGCGCGCCGTTACGCTGGTGGTGCAAGACGACGGTGTAGGGCTTCTCGACGGTACCTACGAACGCCCCGGCTTGCATGCCCTACGCGCTGTACGTTACCGCCTTGTTGAGCTCGATGGCCAGTTGGCTGTCTTCGAAAGCGAGAGCGGCGGCGTAACGGTGCGTGCAACCCTGCCATTTGAATAGCCGCGCCTGCCTTGCTCTCTCTCCAACGCAGCGGTATAATCAAGGCGAAACAAAGGGTTGTCGCTCGGAACTGCTTCGGCAGTCGGGCGTTTTTTGATCTCATCTCAGGCCACACAAGGATTGTTCACGATGCTCAGAGGCTCCAGTGTACGCTGGCTTATGCTGCTGCCTGCCATGGCCCTGATCGGCTATGGCATTTTTCAGCCGGTTGAAGCCGATGTTACCTGGCTGATCTGCCTCTGGAGCGCAGCGCCGCTGATCGCATTCGCCGCCTGGCTCAGCCAGCCCCAACTACCGCGCGGCCTGACGCGCAGCCTGTATAACCTGGGCTTGATCGTGTTGGTGGGCTTTGGGTTACTGAGCCTGCAACTCTTGCGCCAGCAGTTTATTCGCTCTGATGCGATCTACAACCATGTCGTGATCGGCCCTGACGGGAGCACAACGAGCAACGTGCGGCCGGTGCTGGCTTCGCAGCGCATTCTGCGCGGTCGGATCGAAGACAATCTGGGCCGGGTCCTGGTCGATAGCGAAGCGGTAGATGGGTTTGCCCGACGCACTTATCCACTCGCGGCATTTTACGACCCGACGGCATTCAGCAATGTGCTCGGCTTCTTCAGCCGGCGTTACGGCCAGAGCGGGCTTGAAGCGAGCCACGCCGCCGACCTGACGGGCGAGCGTGGGAGCGAACTCGACCGCCTGCAAGATCGGCTGTTTGGTCGCCAACAGATCGGCAACAACCTGAAGTTGACGCTGAATGCCGATGTGCAGGCAAGTGCCGTGGCCGCGCTTGGCGGGCGTACCGGCTCGGTGGTTGTGCTCGATCCGCGCACCGGCGCGGTGATCGCGTTGGCGAGTACGCCCGGCTTCGATCCACGCGAGCTCGCCTTCAATCCCGGTGCGCCGAGTTGGGCCGAGGAAGATGCGCGTATCGACGCCTATTGGCGCCAGATCCTGAGCGATGGCGCGGGGCAACCGCTCCTGAACCGACCGACACAGGGGCTCTATCCGCCCGGCTCGACCTACAAGACGCTCACGGCGATCGGCGTGCTGGAACATGCTAATGTCGGCCAACCAGACACGATCACCTGCCCCGAGACATTCGTACCCGACCCGACGGCCCCGCCGGTGGTGAATGCCGTCGGTAATCTCGCCGCGCGCACCGGCAATCCAGCGAGCCTGGAATTGGTCTATGCATACTCGTGCAATACGGCCTTTGCGCAGTATGCGGTGCGCCTCGAACCTGAGCGCATGATCGATATTGCTGGGCGTTTCGATATTGTTACCCCACAACGCTCATCAGGCGGGTATACTGAATTCAGCGATTTGCCGACGGCGGTGAGTTTACTGTATGTCGATCCGGGTTTTCTGAACCAACCGCGCGGCCTCGCCGACACGGGTTACGGCCAGGGCCAATTGCTGGTTACGCCGCTGCAAATGGCGTTGGTTACGGCGGCAATCGCCAACGACGGGGTCATGATGCGCCCGTATCTGGTGCAGCAGATTACGCGTCCCGATGGTAGCACCGTGCGTGAATCCAACCCGCGCTCGATTCGGCGCACAATGTCGGCCGATACGGCGCGCCGGATGCGCGACTATATGAGCGCTGTGGCCCGCTACGGCTTTGGGAGCACGGTGAGCGATTACGTTCCCGGGATCGCTGTGGGCGGCAAGTCGGGTACGGCTGAACATGTGCCCGGCGCCGTACCGCACGCCTGGTTTATTGCCGTCGCCCCCATTGATGATCCGCGCTATGCTGTGGCCGTGATGGTCGAGAGCGGCGGCGAAGGCAGTAGTGTCGGCGCGGCGCTTGCCGGGCAGGTGCTGGCGGCGGCTTTTGCGAATGAATAACATTCAGGCGCCAGGCGACCGGCGGCGGGCGGCGGAAATACGAACGAATAGCGCCGCACCTGAAGCCGCCTTGTGTAACGTCTCTATGCCAGTGTACAACCCTGAACCTGAATCTGCTCAAGCGTTGCAGGCGCGCCCAAGCTGGCCGCAACGGTTGATGTTCTGCGCTCTCGTGCTGCTGCTTGCGAGTTGCGGTCAGGCGGCGTTAGCCGTCGAGCCTCAATCCACCAGCACAGCAGTTGCCGTCGTTGCGGTCGGAACCGTTGTGGTTGAAGCCGGAACTCCGCTGAGCCGCGCAACGCCACTGCCCACCCCGGCCCTACCAACGGCTGTGCCGACGCCGGTTGCGCCCCGCCAGCCGATACCGCTGGCGCTGCCAACCCCGATCGTACTGCCGATGCGGCAGCAGATTTTCGCTGAGGTGTGGACAACGGTGTACGAACACCATCTTTATGCAGCTGATCCGGCGTTAAACTGGCCGGCGATCCGCGCTGAGTTTGCCGTTCAGCTTGGCGACCCGCCCGATAACGAGGCATTTTATGGCCTGCTAAACACAATGGTAGCGCGGCTGAATGACAACCACTCGCGACTGTTGCCGCCTACCGCCGCGCAACAAGAAGATGTGCGCACAACCGGCCGTGCGGAACAGGTTGGGATTGGCGTCATCGCATTGCGCATGGCCGACGGCTTGATAATCCAGCACGTCTTTCCCAACGGTCCGGCAGCACGCGCCGGCTTGCGCTCGCGCGATCGGATTGTGGCCATTGACGGCGCGCCGTTCACTGAGGGCAGCCTCGAAGGCGCCGCCGGAAGTCAGGTACGCCTGATGATCCAGCGCCCCGGCACTGAAGGCCGTGATGTAGCCCTGACGCGCAAGTCAGTGATTGGGCAAATCGCGCCCAATGTCCGCCGCCTCGATGGCAATATAGGCTACGTTGGCCTCTCGACGCTCTGGGTCAACGATATGGCCGATCAGGCAGCGACGGCGCTGGCGGCGCTGGAAGCCGAGGCGCCGCTGCAGGGCGTGATCATCGACCTGCGCAGTAACCCCGGTGGTTGGCGTAACGTGCTGACGAGCCTGCTGGGCCACTTTGTGCAGGGGCCGGTAGGCGAGTTCTTCAGCCGCACCGAACGAGCGCCCCTGGAGATTACAAGCGCATCCCTGCCGGACTTGCGCGGTCGGCCGGTCGTTGTGCTGATCGACGGCGGCACCGCCTCGTATGCTGAGGTGCTGGCCGGTATCTTACAAAACGAGATTGGCGCCACAGTTATCGGCATGCCTTCGGCCGGCAATACAGAAACGATTTACGCGCACGAGTTGACCGGCGGCGGGCGGCTCTGGGTGGCCCAGGAGGGCTTCCGGCTACGCGATGGTACAAATTTAGAGGGTACTGGCGTACAACCGAACATTTTGATCGCCGATGATTGGACGCAGCATAGTGAAGCCGAAGATCCGGGCATCCTGCTGGGAGTGAGCCTGATTACTAATCCGGCTGGGAAGTGATTTGGTAGGTGCTTATAGCAGTGGGCCCATCCACTGCGCCCCTGGTGGGCGTGCGGCGAGCCGCCCCACACCAAGCGGACGGCTCAATTGTTATGCTCGCCGTTGGCGAGCTGGCGGATGGCCATCTTTAATCGGACACCATAATTTTTAAGGACTCGCATCATGCTCAACGCCGTGTATGATCGCGCACGTGAATTGATTGGCAACGCACAGCGCATCGTTGCTCTAACCGGTGCAGGTGTAAGCTGCCCATCGGGAATCCCCGACTTTCGCAGCCCCGATGGGCTTTGGGCCGGCATCGACCCGTTTGCGATAGCGACACTCCAGAGTTTTCGCAGCAATCCGCAGCGTTTTTACGCCTGGTTGGCCGATCTGATCGATCCGATACTGAATGCTCAACCGAATCCTGCGCATCGCGCGCTGGCCGAGCTTGAGCAAGCCGGGCGCCTGACGGCGATCCTGACCCAAAATATCGATGGCCTGCACCAACGCGCCGGTTCGCGCCGCGTGTTTGAACTGCATGGCCATGTACGGAGCGCTACCTGCCTCGAATGTGGTCGGCAAATTCCGGGTGCAGCGCTGCTCCGCGAGATCCGCCGGCGACGCGTGCGTCCGTGCAGTTGCGGCGGCCTGTTCAAACCCGACGTGGTGCTCTTTGATGAGGCGCTTCCGCACGGCTTGCTCTGGCTGGCCCGCGAGGCTGTGGCAACCTGCGATCTGTTGATCGTGACCGGAACGGCGCTGGAAGTTGCGCCGGTCTGTGATCTGCCCATGCTGGCGCTGCACAACAACGCCCGCCTGCTGATCATCAACCTCAGCCCTACCTACCTCGACGCCCAAGCCGATCTGGTAGTCCATGCTGATGTAGCCGAGGCCCTGCCGGCGGTGGTGCAATTGGGGTTCGCCCGCACTTGCCATGAATAGGCGCTCAAGCCGTCAGTGCCCAATGTCAGTAAGTAGTATAGCTAGTGTCAGAAAGTAGTATCGTTGCCGACAGGCCGCATTGTGAAGCCAAGAAACGCCGCTGTTAAACATTCTTTTAGGATTGCGCTGTTCTTCACGATTACCGCGCAAACACCAAAATACAACCCTTCAAATCCAACTTAAAAAAAGGCTGAGGAGCGCATAATCGCAAAATGACACTTTCGCTTTTTCGCGATTTCAGGATAAGCGCATGCCTGTATCTCTGACAGGCGCCGGCATTTACGCCTTGATTGCCTCGAAAAACCCTTTACACTTTCTGGTGGAGGGGTTATTTAGGGCATCACAGTGCAAAAAATGTTTGAGTACCTAGTTTCTGTGGTTCTGCCGCCGGGAAGAGTGCTGCTGCAACCAGGCCGCGATCTGCGCGGAGAGGATGTCGGCCCAGCCAATACCTTCCATCGCCAGATTGCTGAATGGCCAGAGTGGGCGTGGCCCCCACGGATCACGCTCTCAGGTGGAGGGTTTTTGCCGTTGCCCGCACCCCCAACCCCGCTCCCTGAGCGGGAGCGGGGCTTCCGACAGCATCAGGACGCCGAATCTGCGGCGGCTCCCCCTGCTCCACGTGAGGGAGCAGGGGGCTGGGGGGA